>JBBRXO010000069.1:0-15023 GCA_038248345.1 Armatimonadota bacterium
CCGCTGGCATGGATGCCAGCGGAATCCGCCATGGATGGCGGCGACTCTATAATATGGGTGTCGCTGTCTGAACCTTGATTCGCCTGATTAGCGGATTTGCATGAGGATAATGCCTCTGCTGTTGGATAGCGATTTTTGTTTAACGATTAACGTTCAATGTTCAACGTTCAACGGAAGAGGCTATCCAACAGTGTAGACGAATAGGTCAGAGATAATCCTTTAATCATGCGAATCTGGGTTCAGACAAAAAGGCTAACCCCATCCTAGGGCGTTGCCCTAGGCTACCGAAGGTTGCCCTTCAGGCAACCGGATTGCACGGTGAATTTTGCATTGGATGTCGGAATTGAACGGTATTGATAATCGATACTCATCGGGGCGGCCTTTGCCTGAAGGCCAAATACTCGGTAGCCTGCAATGAGCTTGTCGGATTGCAACAAGCAACCATAGCCAATATAAGAGTTGAGATAGAGTTGTCCTAACGTAGAACCTGTTAAATTTCATACCGTTTCCGCACCCCGTTCAGCGTCTCTTATTCCCGGCATCCCCCGACAACTGAACAACAAGGTGGGCACAAGCCTTGTGCCCCAACAATTGGGTTATGGGCGAAGTCCACGTTAGGTGATATAATATTCACATGGACACATAGGATTATCCTCTACAGCAAAAAGATAGGTAACAAATAGATGAAACAGACACTAACTGAGAAGATATTAGCCGCGCATCTGGTCTCTGGCGAGCTTGCTGCCGGGTCGGAGATTGGCATACGCATTGACCAGACGCTGACGCAGGATGCCACCGGCACCATGGCCTACCTGCAGTTTGAGGCGATGGGTGTGCCACGCGTGCGCACTGAGGTCTCCGTCAGCTATGTTGACCACAACATGCTGCAGGCGAGCTTCGAGAATGCTGATGACCACCAGTTTTTGCAGAGCATCGCGCGTAAATACGGCATCCACTTCAGCCGTCCCGGCAATGGCATCTGCCACCAGGTGCACCTGGAGCGCTTCGGCGCACCGGGCAAGACGCTGCTGGGCAGCGACAGCCACACCCCCACCGGCGGCGGCATCGGTATGCTGGCAATGGGCGCGGGCGGGCTGGATGTGGCGGTGGCTATGGCCGGCGGGCCGTTCTACCTCACCACTCCGAAGGTGGTCGGGGTACAACTCACCAGCAAGTTGTCACCGTGGGTATCCGCCAAAGATGTCATTCTGGAACTGCTGCGCCGCCTGACGGTGAAGGGTGGCGTGGGCAAAGTCATCGAGTATTTCGGCCCCGGCGTAGCCACCTTGAGCGTACCGGAGCGCGCCACCATCACCAACATGGGCGCGGAACTGGGGGCCACCACCTCGGTGTTCCCCAGCGATGAAGCAACACGTGAGTTCCTCGCCGAACAAGGGCGTGCCGATGCCTACACCCCGCTGGCAGCAGATGACGATGCTGTGTATGACACCGTGGTAGAGATTGACCTCGCCGCCCTGGAGCCGCTGGCCGCCGCCCCGCACAGCCCCGACGCTATTAAGTCATTGACAGAATTGGCGGGCACTAAAGTTGATCAGGTGTGCGTGGGCAGTTGCACCAACAGCAGCTACCGCGACCTGGCCATCCTCGCTGCAGTCTTGCGTGGCAAAACGGTACACCCTGCTGTGAGTTTGACGGTGAACCCGGGGAGCAAACAGGTCTATGAGATGATCGCCGAGAGCGGTGTGCTGGGCGACCTGATCGCCGCCGGCGCGCGTATGCTGGAGGCGGGCTGTGGGCCGTGCATCGGCATGGGGCAGGCCCCCAATACCAACGCCGTGAGCGTGCGTACCTTCAACCGCAACTTCGAGGGACGTAGCGGCACCCGGTCGGCGCAGGTCTACCTGGCCGGGCCGGAGGTGGCCGCCGCCGCCGCCCTCACCGGCGAGCTGACCGATCCGCGCACGCTGGGTGATGTCCCTACCGCGCGCCCCTTCACCGGCAATCCTGATCTGGGCGACAATATGATCATCGCGCCGGAGGGCAACGGTGCCGAGGTGGAGATAATCCGCGGGCCGAATATCAAACCACTGCCGGTGCACCCGGGCATGCCGGAGACGCTGCGCGGCGAAATTCTGCCCAAGGTCGGCGATAACATCACTACCGACCACATAATGCCCGCCGGGGCGCGTGTATTGCCGTTGCGCAGTAACATCCCCGCCATCAGCGAGTTCGTCTTCCACGCCATCGACCCAACCTTCCCGGAGCGTGCGCTGAAGTCCGGCGGCGGTTTCATCGTGGGGGGGAGCAACTACGGGCAGGGCAGCAGTCGCGAACACGCGGCGCTGGCCCCCATGTACCTGGGGATACGCGCAGTAATAGTGAAGTCCTTCGCGCGCATCCACCGCGCCAACCTCATCAACTTCGGCATCCTCCCGCTCACCCTGGTGCATGAGGCGGACTACGACAAACTGACGCAAGGCGAGCAGATCACCATAGCCAATCTTCCCAGCATCCGCACCAGCGACACTCTAGACATAACCCTCCCCGACGGCAGCGCCATATCGGCCTACCATGGATTAAGCGGACGCCAGATAGATATTGTGCTGGCGGGTGGGTTGTTGAATTATATGCGGTAGGAGGTAGTATAATGTCTATATCACGCTATCGCACTCCGGTGGGGTCGGAGGTGGAAGTGCAATTTGGTTCGCGTGGGCGGGTGCTGCGGAATTTGCCAGGACTAACCAGTAAACGAGAAATTGATCTGTTGGAATATCAGGAGCTGGTAGCGGTTCAGCATCACTATCTGCAAATAATCTCTGCTACTACTCGATTTGATGCAACGATGATATGTCAGATGCACGGTGACTGGCTGCACAATATTTATACTTGGGCTGGTGAATACCGAACAGTCGAAATGGAAAAAGATGGATTCAAATGGCCGCCTGCGTTTCGTATTATGGATAATATGGAACGATTCTCAAATGAAATATTGACTGTTCATACTCCATGCAATTCCATTGCTTTATCGGCAATTTGTCATTCACTAGCAGTTGTTCATGCTGAATTACTATTCATTCATCCATTTCGTGAGGGAAATGGCAGGGTTGCGCGATGGCTGGCGGATTTAATGGCAGCGCAAGCGGGTTTACCATTGCCGGACTATCGACTTGCCGGACGTGGAGCTAAAATTACCGGCAAACGGTATATTTCCGCCGTGCAACAAGGATATGTCAACAACTACGAGCCCTTAACAGCCTTCTTTGAAGAAGCCTTGCGCAGAGCTATGTGACCATAACTATTGGTGTTAGTTTTCGCTGGCGCAGATATATTGCGTGTGCGAGAAGCGCCTTCAAAGATGGAAGAATCCCGCGCGTTGCGCTCTATCGCAGCGTTTCGTTGCCGGGCAGTAGCGAGATATTTATTTGATTTTGCCAGTGACATGACAGCTACCTCCATGCGTCCCCAAAGTGTTCTTTTTCTAGTTTATTATATCACATGTGCGTTACACCTGGTATATTGTCTATCACTCTTTACTACCATAGCGCCATATCGGCCTACCATGGATTAAGCGGACGCCAGATAGATATTGTGCTGGCGGGTGGGTTGTTGAATTATATGCGGTAACAATAGAGGTAGCAAAAGGGACTTCTGTTTTTTCATTATTATGGTAAACCATGAGTATGAGCAAAGCTGAAATCATTGAATTGACGGTGCAAGAGATCGTAACGCGCTTTCACCCGGAGCGGATTATTCTCTTCGGCTCGCAAGTGCGCGAAGACGCCCGCCCTGACAGCGATGTAGACCTGCTGGTTGTTATGCCCGACGACACCATCCGGCGGATAAACTGATGGGTATTGTAGGAGATAAAAAATCTCCGGTATCATCAGTTATTCAAGCAGATAAAGTATTGACAGGAAAATATGGATTGTATATTCCATTGGCTTGCCAGCATACGACCTGGTCTGTGGCTTCAGACTGGATAAATTGGACAAAGTACAACAGAACTACATCGCTGAGCTATTGAAGACGTACGGCAAGTAAGGTGCGCAACAGGAATATCGCTTTTTGTTACAAGCCGTCCTCCCTGGCCTGGCCGTGAACTGAACGGGCGCTAAATACGATACTCCTGGTGTCAATCACCAATAGCCACAAGTTTTCGCAACTGTTCAGAGTTGTTAGCATGTAAATACTATGAAAGCTTCGCCCACATCCCGCTTCAATATATAAGCTAATAGGGCTCAGTGCTCTCAAACGGATCCTAACATAGCCTCGGGCGAAGCCCGGGGAAGAGGTTTATTTATCGAGATCATGTATTCGATAAGCCTTCCCCGGGTTTCGCCCGGGGCTATGTTAGGATCTCACTATTTGGTTATTGCCATTAGTACCCCGTTCTTTTTTAATACCTACATCTTGTTTTTTTGAATGTTCCACGGGTAGGTCGATAAGAGACTCGAAACTCTGAACTGTTACCAATTTCCCCCCCCCGCCCTTGCACCAATCCCCGCATATGTTATATTGTTAGCAACAGGTAAAGGGGTTTAATTGGATGGACGTTGAGATAGTAGATGTACTGGTTATCGGCGCGGGGGCGGCGGGGTGTGCGGCGGCGTTGCGGGCGGCGGATGATGGGGCGGCTGTGCTGCTGGTGGTGAAGGGGGACGACCTGCTGGAGTCCAACACCGCCTATGCGCAGGGCGGTATCATCGCGCGCGGGGCAGATGACTCGGCTGAGTTGCTGGAGGATGACGTGATCGCCGCCGGTGACGGGCTGTGCTGGCTGCCTGCGGTGGAGCAACTGGCCACGCAGGGCCCTCCGCTGGTGTACCAATTCCTCATTGATCGCCTGGGGGTGGACTTCACCCGCGAGGAAGGCGACCTGGTCTACACGCAGGAGGCCGCGCACTCGCGCCGACGTATTCTCTACGCCGCCGATGCCACCGGGCTGGCTATCGCCAAGGGGCTGCGTGCGGGCGTACTGGAGCACCCGCGCATCACCGTGCGCACGGCCTGCACCGCCGTAGACCTGATCACCCTGCCGCACCATAGCAGCGATCCTATTGATATCTATCTGCCGGTAGAGTGTCTGGGTGCCTATGTACTGGACCACGCCAGCGGCGAAGTAGAGAAGATGATGGCGCGGCAGACGATACTGGCCACCGGCGGGCTGGGGCAGATCTACCAGCACTCTACTAACCCGCAGGGGGCGCGTGGTGACGGACTGGCGATGGCCAGCCGGGCGCAGGTGGAGATCATCAACGCCGAGTATATCCAGTTCCACCCCACAGCGTTCTTCCACCGTGATGCCGAGCGTTTCCTCATCTCCGAGGCGGTGCGCGGCGAAGGGGCGCGGCTGCGCAACAAGCGCGGCGAATTCTTCATGCAGCGCTATCACCCGCTGGCCGACCTGGCCCCGCGTGACGTGGTGGCACGCGCCATCTGGGAAGAGATGCTGCGCGAAGGCAGCGAGTCGATCTGGCTCGATCTCTCCGGCGTGGAGGTGGATGTGAAGGAACGTTTCCCCACCATCTACGGCAAACTGCTGGAGTACGGCGTGGATATCACGCGCGACCGTATCCCGGTGGTGCCCGCGGCGCATTATTTCATCGGCGGGGTGAAGGTAGACCTGCAGGGGCGCACCAGCATGCGCAACCTCTACGCGGTGGGCGAGGTGAGCTGCACCGGCGTGCATGGCGCCAACCGCCTGGCCAGCACCAGCCTGCTGGAGGCGCTGACCTGGGGCACGCGCTCTGGCGCGGATGCGGCGACCCGCCGCAGTGAGGATAATAGCCGCCGTGACCATGTGGAAGAGTGGCAGGATGTGGGACTGCTGAAAGCCATCGACCCGGCGTTGATCGTGCAGGACTGGGTGACTATCCGTACCACCATGTGGAACTACGCAGGAATAGTGCGCACCAGCAAACGCCTGAAGCGCGCCCTGGCCGACCTGGGCTACCTCAGCCACCGCATCGAGGAATTCTACCGCGAGACCAAACTCACCGACCAGCTAATCGGCCTGCGCAACGGCATCGAGGTGGCGCAACTGATAACCACCGCCGCGCTGCGCAACCCGGTGAGCACCGGGGCGCATTATCGGATAGACTGAGGATAGGTGTATCTTTGGAGATAACCACCGCGAAGCGGTGACGGAATCGGATATCCGCCAGACTACTCGCTAGCAAACAGGTTTCAATAATAATAGCAGGAAGTTTCATATTCAGCGGCGAACGTGGTGCTATAGAAACTTTGCTAAGAATAGATTGTAAGTATGACAATGGAATCACAGGTCATATCGAAAAAGCGGGTCACGGATCATGGCGAGGTGTTGACGGGGAAGCGCGAGGTCAACGCTATGCTCGACTTGGTGAAGCAGGAAACGGAGCGGATTGACTCCCGTTTTATTGAACCGGCTTGTGGCAATGGGAACTTCCTTACCGTTATTCTGGAGCGGAAACTCGCTGTCGTGGAAAAACGTTACGGCAAGTCGCAACTGGACTTTGAGCGGAATACCATCTGCGCCGTAACCAGTCTCTATGGTATAGATATCCTCTCCGACAATGTTTCACAGTGTAGAGAACGCCTTTTCAGCGTTTTCGATGCGGTATATGAACGTCTCTTTCTGCGCACGTATAAAGCAGGATGCCGGGATGCGGTGCGATTTATCCTTGCCCGTAATATCATCTGGGGCGATGCTCTGACATTTCAAAGGGTAGAAAAACCGTCCAAACCCATCGTCTTTTCGGAATGGTCATTCCCGTTTAATGCTTTCATCCAGTCCAAAGTCCGCCCGATGGAGGCGACCGGTGAGTAAAGAACAGGCGCTGGCCGTTTTTGAAAACTTCAAAATCCGCTAAATGCAGAGTAAAGCAGAATGACCGACTCCGATAATGGTAGGAGGTACCGAAATGGAAACTAAAAAATCGCTCATTTCTTTTGAGAATTATCAGATCCGCCGACTCTATGACGAGCAGAACGAAACATGGTTTTTTTCTGTCGTGGATGTTGTTGGCGCATTGACTGACAGCGTCAATCCACGGGATTATTGGTTTAAGATGAAAATTCGCGTGAAAACTGAGGACGGATTTGAGTTGTCGACAATTTGTCGACAACTGAAATTGACTTCTTCTGATGGGAAAAAATACGCCACCGATTGCTCGGATGTTCAAGGTTTACTGAGGATCATTCAATCAATTCCCTCGCCCAAGGCCGAACCCTTCAAGCAATGGCTGGCCAAGGTGGGCTACGAACGAATACAGGACATGAGCGACCCGGCTCGGTCACTCGACCGTGCCCGGGAATATTGGAAACAGCACGGGCGGAGCGAAAAGTGGATTCAGCAACGAATGATGGGCCAAGAGACTCGCAACAAGCTTACCGATTACTGGAAGGATCACGAAATCAAGGAGGGAAAAGAGTATGCCATCCTCACCAACATCATCCATCAGGAATGGAGCGGCGTGACGGTGAAGAAACATAAGGAGATCAAGGGGCTCAAAACACAGAATCTGCGTGACCACATGGACGAGGCG
The DNA here is from genome assembly GCA_038248345.1 of Armatimonadota bacterium. Taxonomy (GTDB): domain Bacteria; phylum Armatimonadota; class Hebobacteria; order CAIYQO01; family CAIYQO01; genus CAIYQO01. The sequence goes on from JBBRXO010000069.1 coordinate 7,488, forward strand.
GAACTGATCTTCACCGCCCTGGCTGAGCTATCCACCCGGCAGATTGCCGAGAGCGTGGCCGCAACAGGGATGCCGGAAAATGCCGAGGCTGGGAAGAAGGGCGGCAATATCGCCAAACGGGCGCGGCTGGAACTGGAACAAAAAACCGGCAGGAGTGTGGTGACCAGCGAGAACTTCCTGCCGCCGGCCAGAACGGCGAAAAAACTTACGGAGACCGAGGATGAGTAACGACTTCTTCCCACCGCGCCCGCCATCGCGCCCCACGATCTACGCCTACAAAGATACGAACCCGCAGTATGCGGGTTTGCTCAAAGTGGGCTACACGACCGTAGATGCGTAATGCCGCGTCGCCTAGCAGTATCCGACGTTGCGACCTGGCAAGCTACCATACCAGATTGTATTGGAAGAGACCGCTATGCGGAACGACTGCATGGTGTTCACCGATCACGACGTACACCGTATTCTCCGGGTCCACGGTATTCATAAACAAAAAGGCGAGTGGTTCCGTTGCACGGTCGCCGATGTCAAAGCGGCTAGCGCCATGCGCACGAAAGCCACCACCAGCTCCGACTCGTGCAGCAGATCCTGGTACTGGCTATCATCCACATTATTCGGCTTCTGCGTCGCCATCAATCACCTTTACCACGCCTGTTATGGTGTATTTCGGCAACAGGCAGGGGAACTCCTGTTTTATAGGTGATACAATGATTTTTTGTAGGGGCACATGGCATGTGCCCGCTGAACGGGGTAGCGAAGGCATGACCAATTGAGTTGTATGTTTACGACGTGGGCACAAGCCTTGTGCCCCTACCCACGTCGTAATCGCGCCACGGCGGGCGCGGGCTACGGTTTACTAACCACCCAAACCAGCATGATATTCAGCACTGACACTATCAGGGCGATGGCGTAGAGGCCGGCGCGCTACAGGGGGGTGTTGACGTGGCGGCCCATTACCTCTTTGGATGAGGTGAGGGCGAGCTGGGCGAAGATGGTCCAGGGAAGAAAAAAGCATCGCCGATATCCGCGACCCGCTGCTGAAGGTGCTGCGGGAGGAGAGGTGAATAGCGCTGGTGTTGCGGGGGTGATGTAATCAGAAATTATCCACCCTTTGGGTGGATAATTGTGGGTAATTTACAGGGATTCCCCAGCAGACTATTTTCAAAATAAATACAGATTCCCTCGTGATAACAAACGGCTGTACGCTTGCGGGGGTGGGGATGCGGTGTATAATGAAGTTACGAAGTATCCTCAAGTACCTTGAAACCGGGGAATACGCAACTTCTGCGTTTAAGGCATCATCTGTCTTTGCTACCCGGTTTCAAGGTTTTCTTTTATTCTACGGGGAGAAGCACGTTAGAATTGTACCTTCGGCGCTTCACGGGTGGCTTCTTCGGTCTCGAAGTATTTCTTCTCGGTGAACTTCTGCCCGGCCACCAGGCTGGCGGGGAAGCTGAGGATGGTGGCGTTGTAGACGTTCACCACATCGTTATAGTGCTGGCGGCTATAGGCGATCTTGCTCTCTGTCCCGCTCAACTCTTCCTGTAGCATCAAGAAGTTCTGGTTGGCTTTCAGATCAGGATATGCCTCGGTGACGGCGAAGAGTGACTTCAGCGTGCTGCTCAGCATATTCTCCGCCTCCTGCCGTTGCTCCGGGGTGCCATTCTGCAGGTCTACCGCCTGCTGGCGCGCCTTCACCACCGCCTCCATGGTTCCACGTTCGTGGGCGGCATACCCCTTTACTGTCTCAATGATATTGGGGATAAGATCATAGCGCCGGCGCAGCTGGACGTCAATCTGACTCCAGGAGTTGTTCACCTGCTCGCGCAATGACACTAACCGGTTGTACGTGGAGATCCACCAGATAACGATGATCACCAGTAGCACGATTACTACGTATATTCCTATCATTTTTCCCTCCCTTATAGTTTGACAACAACAATCGGATGTCATTCCGGGTAATTTCATACTACCATAACGAATTGTAACTTCTAGCGTCAAAGTTGTCGAGGGGGTGAATGATCAATATTTAGTGGTTACTGCTCTCTACTCGTGTAAATTATAATAAAAGTTGTACCCCCATTGACACCAGTACGAGAATGTGGGAGTATATTGTGAAATAAATCACGGATGGTGGCGTATGCGACAGATACAAGTTTGTGTCGGTTCTAGCTGCTTTTTGAAGGGGTCGTACCGGGTACTGGACACCTTCACTTCCTTGTCACGTCAATACGGTCTGGAGGGTGAGGTGAGCGTGGTGGGTGCCTTCTGCATGGAACATTGCCAGCAGGGGGTATCGGTGGCGGTAGACGGACAGGTTTACTCCGTGCCGGATGTGGGCGAGGCGCGGCGGTTGTTTGGCACGCTCTTTTTACCCGAGGAGCAGCCGGAGGCGAAATAGTGAGTCTTATCACAATAAATCAGGTGAACTGCAAGGACTGCTACAAATGCGTGCGCTATTGCCCGGTGAAAGCTATCCGCGTGGTGAATGGCCACGCCGAGGTGGTGCCGGAGCGTTGCCTGGGCGACGGCAGCTGTATCCAGGTGTGCCCACAGCAGGCCAAGCATGTGCGCAACGATGATGACATTGTGCGTAATCTGCTGGCTGGTGATGCGCCGGTGATGGCCAGTGTGGCTCCCTCCGCCGCCGGAGTCTTTGGCACAGAGCTGCCGCAATTGCTGGCGGCGCTGAAGAAAATGGGCTTTGCCCGTGTGGAAGAGACGGCGCGCACTGCCGCCGCTGTGGCGCGTGCCCATGCCGAGCTGGCCGCACAAGGGAAGCCGGTGATAACGACCAGTTGCCCGGCGGTGGTGTCACTGGTGGAGAAATATTACCCGCATCTGCGCCCCATGCTGGCCCCCATACCCTCTCCCATGGTGGCCCATGCACGGCTATTGCGCGAGGAGCATGGCCCGGAGACGGGCGTGGTCTTCATTGGCCCCTGTGTGGCAAAAAAAGGCGAGGTGGCGCAGGACGAGATCAATGCCGCGCTGACCTTTGACGAACTGAACTCCTGGCTGGATGAGGAGATGCCGGACTGGCGCAACTTGGCCGGGACAGAGTTTGACAACGCGCCGGTGGGCACAGCGGAGCTCTTCCCGTTGCTCAACGGTTTGATAAAAACCGCGGGGTTGCCCGACGACAACATGAACGAAGCGCTGTTGACAGTGGCTGGACTACCCGAAGTGCAGCAATTATTTGATGAGCTGCCCGCGTTGGAAGGTGTCCGCTTGATTGAGGCGCTGGCCTGTGCTGGCGGCTGCCTGCAGGGGCCGGGGGCGATCACCGGGCCGGATCCGTGGGCACGGCGACAACAGCTGCTGGCACATGCACGCCCGGGCGAGGAGCTTAGCTGCCCGGCGAATATGAGCTGCGCCTTCACGGATCCACCGCTAAATCTGCCGGTACCCACTGAGGAAGAGATCACCGCTATCCTGCGCCGCACCGGCAAACACACCCCGGCGGACGAACAGAACTGCGGCGCATGTGGCTATAATAGTTGCCGCGAGAAAGCGATCGCCGTCATCCAGGGTATGGCCGAGGCGGAGATGTGTATCCCTTATATGCGCTCGCGCGCGGAGAGTTTCGCTAATGTGGTAATCCGCAATACTCCCAATGGTATTATTGTGGTTGATAGCCAATTACGCGTGCTCGATATCAATCCGGCCTTCACCCGCATGTTCAATTGCCCAGCCACAGAGGTAGTCGGGCGTCCGCTGAAGAGCGTCTTTGACCCGGCGGCCTTCGCCCGGGTCAAGCGCACCGGCAAGCCCTTCAGCCGCAACGAGGTGAAATATGGCGACATGATCGCCAGCGAGATGGTCTTCCCGGTAGCAGACGAGGCCATCATCATAGGCATCTACATAGATATAAACGAAGAAGTGTTGCGGCAACAGAAGCAGCTGAATGTGAAGTCCGAAACACTGGGCAAAGCGCGCCAGGTGATCGACAAACAGATGCGCGTAGCCCAGGAGATTGCCGGCTTGCTAGGAGAAACCACCGCCGAAACCAAAGTCCTGCTCACGCGGCTGATTTCGCTCTATGATGAGGAGAAGTAGCCCATAAAAAGAACACTAAGCCTGCGGTACTATCATAAAAATCAAGATGTTGACCGTGATTGGGGCTTATAATATACGAGCTACTATGGTTCATCCGAGGCTATGTTAGTATCTGTTTGAGAGCAATTGTACCCTAGTAGATCATAAATTTAATTGGGTGTGGGCGGATACCCACGTTAGAACACTACCATGTATTACGACGTACAATACCGACAGTTAAATAAGACGTGTGAGGAACTTTGCGGGGATTCTGTGGGGTGGCATCGCGGCGAGCAAGAGACCATGCTGGTGCTGGCGGATGGGCTGGGGAGCGGGGTGAAGGCGAATATCCTGGCCACGCTGACGCAGAAGATAGCCCTCACCATGTTCAAGGAGCATCTGCCCATCAACGAAGTGGTGGAGACGCTGGCTGGCACGCTGCCCACCTGCAAAGTACGTGATTTGGCCTACAGCACCTTCACACTTATCCGTGTGGATGAGGATGGAGGCGCGGATATCGTCGAGTTCGACAATCCCCCCACCTTCATCTTCCGTGGCGGCAGCCCGTTAGAGGTTGAGCGCACCTCTCTCACTATCGGTAAATACCAACTCGCGCAGATGCACGTACAACTGGAGGAGGGAGATTACCTGATCGCTGCCAGTGACGGCCTGGTTCATGCAGGCATCGGCGGCATCGAGCCGCTCGGGTGGCGCTGGGAACATATCGCCGAACATCTGCAGGCTTTCCTCTGGCAGGATCCGGAGGCGGAGGAAGTGGTGGATAACCTGCTGAGCGCCGCCGAAGGGCTGTATCGTGATAAAGTGGGCGATGACACCAGCGTGGCGGTGATGAAATGCCGCACCTTCCGCGAAGTGGTACTGGCCATCGGTCCGCCTACGGACGCAACAGATGACAAGAAAATGGCCGAACGTTTCTCCACCTCCCCCGGAGTGAAGATCATCTGTGGAGGCACCACGGCGAAGATTCTGGCGCGCGAGCTAGGCCGCGAGCTGACGATGAATATCAGCCACACTGATCGTGAACTTCCCCCCACCGGCAACATGGAGGGAGTTGATCTGGTGACCGAGGGCGTGATAACTATCATGCATGCTATTGATGAGCTGGAGACCGTACGACTGCGCAAACCGCGCGCTAACGTGCATGATTTGAACTACCTCTACGGCAAGCAGAATTACCGCTCGTTGCTGCGCGACAGCGGCCGCGTCACCGCCCCCGCCGAAGAAGAAAACCCCGCGCAAACGCTGGCGCGCCACTTGCGGCTGGCCGACCGTGTCACCATCCTGCTGGGACGCGCACTAAATCCCGCCCACCAGAACCCCGCCTTGCCGGTACACCTGGGCCTAAAATTCGCCCTGGTGCAACACCTCACCGAGAAACTGAAGGCGCGCGGAAAGATGGTGGAGGTGGTGTCCTATTGATTTGGGATGCCGCCCAGCGCCCGCACGGTGAATATCACCGGGTATAGGGCTTCGGAGTACCATAGGCTCTCGAAGTATAGCCCGATAGGTTGCGCAGGGAAGGTGGTGCCGTGGGCGGTAGCGGTGCTGAGCCAATCTACACCGTGACTGATGGCGGTGCTGGCTGGTTCCCACCCTGTGAGCGCACAGATGACCATGCCGGTTTCCTCGATCCCACTGGCCATGCGCGGGTGAGCGCCCCAGCCGCCGTCACTGTTTTGCGCCGTCAGCAGGTAGGCGTGGGCCTTCAACTGCAGCTCGGTCACCTCCGGGAATGCTCGGGGTTCCAGCTGGCTGATGCCATACGTCACCAGTGCGGTGCCGAAGACGGGGTTCTGTTGGTCATTGGCATACTGGCTGCCGAACCAAAGCGGTAGCCACACCCCGTCCTGCTGCTGCGCACTCGCCAGGTAAGCTAGCGCACGGTGGATCGCCCCGCGCATACGCAGTTGCAGCTTTGCCGGCACGTCATCCCACCAGGCCGCCAGCGCGGAGAGCGCCTTGCCGGTGATATCCGGGCAACTGCGGTCAAAGGGCAACTTGCCCCAGCCGCGGCAGAAGGTGGGGAAGCCGCCGTCAGCGTTCTGCAACTTGAGCAACCAGTTGATACCACGCTCCGCCGCCACCCGCGTGGCCGGGTCATTCTCCAGCTTGCGTAGCGCCACCAGCACCGCGCTGGTGTCGTCGCCATCGGGGATACTGCCGGGCAGGTGCGTCCAGCCCCAGCCGCCGGGGGGCGTGTCGGTCATCGGGTGCCTTTTCAGATACTGCCGCTTCAATAGCCAGGCGCGGATGGGGGCGATGGGCACGTTCGGCAGCTTCGCTTCTAGCAATGACGCTGTGGCCAGCGCCGTCATCCAGATGGAGAGGTTCATAGAGATCGGCGCGCCGCCAGCAGGGCGCATGTTCTGGCGCAGAAATTTCACCCCGTCGCGCACCAGCTCACTGTTCTTCTCGCCCGCGGCGCAGAGGAACATCACCACAAAGGCCGTCAATGGCGGGGCCGCATGGTAACCGCCGTCGGCAGGTTGCATCTGCCGGATACGCCGCAACGCCGGCCCCGTCACCAGGTCACGTAGCTGGCGCATTAGCATCCCGCCGGGTACCCGCCGCTGGCGCAACAGCCCCAGCGCCACCAGCGCCGGCAGCGCGTAGCTGACGACGTTCAAGCGCAAGGCGCTCATCAACATATGCGGGAGCACCGCCAGCTCATAGGGTAATTGTGGGATAGCCTCCCACCCGGTATCCCCCGGGCCCAGTTGCCCGGCCAGCGCGCACATTGCCAGGATGGGAGCGGAGAAGGTCTGGTCGCTGCCGTAAAGCTCATTCACCCCCCGGATAACCGCCGCCGGTTCCAGACTGTCCAGCCGCGTGGTGAGCCAGACATCCACCAGCCGGCGCGCAAACGCATACTCCGGCTTCAGCGGGTCACCAACGGTGAGCGCGGCACGGCAGAGCAGTGAAGCGCTCAGGTTACTCGGACTATCCGGCGAATCCCCCCACCCACCGTCAGCATTGATGGTGGCGGCCAGCCAGTTCAGCCCCAGCGTGATCGTCTCCCGGTGCGCCCGGGCATCCACCTGCGCCAGCGCAAAGACCGCCGTAGCCGTAGCCAGCGCGCTACTGGAAAGCTCCCCCTGCCAGAATCCGCCCGCGTTGTACTGGCTGAACAAGTAATCTCTAGCGTTATTAAGCGTCTCGGCCATGGCAGCGTTTTTCATATGGTAGACCTTTGTCTGAACCTGGATTTTCCTGATTATACCAGAACAACCCACCCCCTAAAGGAGGTGGCTAACAACTGCAAGCACGCTAAAGCGCGCTATTTTATAACTCAATATCGCCATTCAGGGTGCTTGATCTTATAGCCACGTGCTTTAGCGCGTGGTGAGCCCATTATCCCTGAATCCTTATAATCCCACAAATCTGGGTTCAGACAAGATTGACCTTTGTCTGAACCCGGATTTTCCTGATTATACCAGAACAACCCACCCCCTAAAGGAGGTGGCTAACAACTGCAAGCAC
>JBBRXO010000070.1:0-14984 GCA_038248345.1 Armatimonadota bacterium
AGATTGAGCGGATCTGTCGGCTGTTTTGTTGCATCGTATTTATGTAGGTACTCTAAGTTATCAGAGATGGTAATGTTCTTTTTTGCTGCCGAAGAATAATCTGTGGTAACAGTCCAAGAATTGGCGTTCACAATAACGCCATTATTCACATAATTATCCGCCAGAGTTCCTTCTAGCGCATTGATACCTTTATCGCTGTAAAGTACTCCGTTGATTAAGTCCGGGTAGGAGGTGACCGAGCTCCACGTTCCAGAATCGACGGTTGCACCCTGCTGCGAGCGTTTTGATGTTGAAGAATTCGCAATGTCTAATGTGAGTTCAGTAGTTTTGTATACCCATTTGTTCGGTGACACTGATGTATCCCAAACACTATGCTTGATGGTAACCACTTGCCGCCCCTGCCCATCAACTGTGAAATAAATCTTCGGTGGATAGTCATTACCCGTCGCTGCAGGGTTTTTGCCAGTTACAATATAAACACCAGAAGGATTGGTACCAGAAAGAAGAGGAACTTTTACATCTGCATTTGTCTGAATAAGCGCTGCTGTTGAGGTATCCGGATATGTTGTTGACCCCATTGCACCTGCCTTCTGGACAGTAGCATCCGTTGGAAAAGGAATCACTCGGTCATTAGGTGTGAACGAGCTCAAACCTCCTGCAAATATCTTTTGCCAGTTAGCTGTTGTAGTAGGAGCAGATTGACTGGAATAATACGTTATTGCACCATTTACCGAAGAAACCGGGCCATTAAAAATCTCTCTTGCAGCGCTACTTGACCAGCTTATCTGCAATTTACCATTAGTGTGAAATGGGCCGTCGAAATGACTGATGTTGCTTACCCACCAGTTGTTACCTAGGCCAGTGTCCTCAAAGTAACCATAAACTGAAAATGACTGATCAGCAAACTCAGCCACAATTTTGCGAGGAGTTGTTCCAGCGCCAGGTCTAGTTTTACTTGAATATGCGGTGGCGTAAATTCGTTGATTTTTGGTGATTGGATTCGCCGGGTTAGTCACCAGCATTAAATTAGCATCGAGTACACCACCCCCAAGTACTTTTTGGTTAGGATAATGAACATCGGATGTAGGTTTCTGCTTATCACTAACCATCTTCCGATAATGAGCTTCAGCAATATCAAGGGAGCCTTCAGCGAGCGCCAAAGACTGTGCCGACACATATTCTCTGTTGGCTTGGAATAAAGAAGCAGAGGCAGCGCGGATGCTCAGTAACCCTAATAAGGATAAAACCAACATCGTCACTAACGACAGGAGGAAGACGTATCCGCGTGTCTTATCTTTTTTCATAAATGCCATATCGATCTTCATTATATCCACCATCCGTTATTGTAGAGTAATCGCAATTACTTGCATTGTACTGTTACTATAGAGTACAACTGTATTATACCCTATTTCAGCAATTATTATATTCTCGCATAAGTTGTATTTTCCTTCTTTGTAACGTTTTTATTTCAATGATTACTGGACGTTGGGGGTGGAGGTAAACTATAATTACCCCGTAATGCCAAGTATATCGGTGATTCCAACAACATATGGCCATGGGTTGCACGCCGTGCAATTTTCCTTAGCAGGTGCCCCAGCTGGTACGGCTATCATTGTTTCCCCGCTCTTTGAAGAGAAAAGATGCGCGCATCGCGCCCTTTTTATCGCCGCACAGACAATGGCCACGGCTGGCTACTCAACACTTATGCCTGAGTTCACCGGTATTGGAAATAGCGCCGGAGAGCTGACAGCGATCAACGTGGATAATTGGATAGCCGACCTGCGGTCAGCTGTAGCGATATTGCCCGCTGGCCTACCACTTACAATTATCGGTTGCCGTGCCGGTGCTCTCTTGTCGATAGCAGCACTGGGAGAGTTTGACGTGTCCCGGATTGTCCTTTGGCAACCAGCGCTGTCTGGTAAAACATATTTGCGCGAGGCCATACTGCGTCGCATGAGCCAAAATTCTATCATTGGCGGTGAAAAACCGAAAGTCGGCGAATTTGAGATTGAAGGGCAACTTCTTTCCCTAGAGTTATTCAATGGTATCCAAGCGTTGAAGATGCCTGATATAGCCCCACATGCTGACATTAGATTACTGCAGTGTTCCTTCAGTGAGAAGATACTGGGAGATTATGCGCGCTTACAAGACCGTTGGGGGGATGCGCTCACTACCAGCGCTATCATCAGCAAGCCATTCTGGCAGCCGCATACGCCATATAACTATGCTGAACTGGCAGCTGCAATTGTGCATGAGGTACTGGCATGAGCGAGCAAGCTGTAAATATCCCGCATGGTGACGGCTGGCTGGCGGCTGACATTAACCGGAATGGCGATCAAGCGGTAATCTTTCTTCCGGGCTGGAGTGGAACCAGGTATGGGCCACAACGGATACTGCTCCAAGCGGCGGAAGCTTGTGCAAAGCAAGGCCTTACCACACTCCGTTTGGACTACGGTGGACGTGGGGATAGTAGCGAAGTTAATGAAGTGACCTTGGATGGGATGATCTCCGACGCAATGGCGGCGATTACCTGGCTTCGTGAAAAATATAAAGTGCAGCAAATCTCGCTGGTAGGCCTATGTTCGGGGGGGAATGTCGCCCTCGGCGTAGCCTCCCTCGATGAAAATATTACTAATGTAATCTGCTGGTCATTGTTGCCCTTTATGGAAGATAAACAGAAGGCTACCCACCAGGGTACGCCGCGCCAAGCAATACTTGCTCAATATCTGCGCAAAATATTCACTCTGCAAACGTGGAGAAAACTCTTCAGCGGCGAGTTGAATGTTAAGGGAGCGCAGGATTCGCTCGTGAAAGATAAAGAAGGTGATCAGGAAGAGCAGCAGCATAAAACTTCGAAACGCTTGATCATGAGCGCACTAGTTGGATACTGCGGCAAAGTATTCCTCATCTATGGAAGCCGCGACCCCGAGGCCATCGGGGCGCGTAGCTTCTATACCACTTGGTTCAAGCAACACAAAATAGAGGTTGTTGCACATACTGTGGAAGACGCACCCCATAACTTCTACACCGCCGGATGGACGGCAGCGGTCATTAGGCAGACTGTACACTGGCTAGCTGATTAATTGCCCGCGACGTCGATACGGCGCAACTCCGCCGATATCATTTTGGAATGATGGATAAAAGTATCGCTGAATTTACTCAGTAGCTCTGCCACCGCCTCGTCATTTGCGTGAAACACTTCTATTACCCGCTTCTCGACCATTGAGTCTTCTAAATCCAATGCGGTAGCTAGCGCATGACGCATGCTAATATCTGATCGCCCTGCCAATCTGTGCGCTTCCTTAACGTACTGGATCGAGCTCTCCACGCTCTGTAACGTGAGTTTAATCAAATCTACCGAGATGCTCTTGCCGATAACTTCATCTTCGATAGAACGCACCAACCGCACGTGCATCCGTTCTTCTTTGGCTAATACCTCCCAGAACTCAGCATGGCGTGGAAGTTTTTCGGCTAATAGCTCGTAAAAAGCGGCTATCGCTTCTTCATGTTTCAATAGCATGTTTATCAATTTAATAGCACTGTCCATATCTGTCATCGTGGCCCCTTTCAAATCAGCATCACAGCTTGCTTACTTATTCCATACCAATTATAATTCATTATGATACTGCCGTGTTAATTTTGTCAGTATTTTTTTGGAGGTCTAGCAAAAAATGCCCACATACGATTATGAGTGTACAAAGTGTCATCACCAATTTGAATTGAACCATGGTATAAATGACAAACCAGAGTTGAGCTGTCCCGAGTGTGAAGCTGCGGTAAAGAAGGTTTTTGCGGCTAATGGGATTATTTTCAAGGGTTCCGGCTGGTATATCACCGACAGTGCCCCCCAACCAGCGGCAACAACACCCGAGAAATAGGTACATTCTAAAACTGCCCGCATACACACCAGGTACGCGGGCAGTCAAAAAATCAGCATTGTTTCATCTACACGACGGCTAAGGGTCCATCCTCGAATTAGTTAACGCTTGCGGATTTTCTTCCTCTACCTCATATTGTTGATATTCAGCTATGATGACATCCACTAATGCTTCAACGATGCCTGGATCAAGCCGGTGGCCAGCTTCTTTTCTCGCCTCATCCAAGGCTTCAGCATGTAAAATTGGGAAAAGTGAGGCTGTATTTGTAACATGATCATAATAGTCAACCGCCGCCACGATGCGTGCCAACTTGGGAATAAATGGCCCTCCCAAGCCTTCCGGGTACCCGCTGCCATCCCAATTTTCGTGATGTGATAGGATTATCGGCATACAGTTATGCAAAAATTCGACCGGTTCAACTATGCTTCTGCCAATCATCGGATGCATCTCGATTAACATCAGCTCATCCAGCGAAAAATGATCCCGCTTGTTAAAGATATTTTCATCTAGTCCTATCTTGCCAATATCATGCAACATCGCTCCAAATTCCAAAGTCTGCATATCCTCAGCAGACAACTGAAGTTTTTGTCCAATTTTGATAGAAAGCTCCGCTACCCGCTCCGAATGCCCCGAAGTTACCGGGTCACGAGCTTCGATAGCACGGGTTAATGCCCGCACCGTCTCCAGATAATTCGTCTGAACTGAGGCATAAAGACGAGCGTTATTGATGGCAATCGCCGCTTGTTCGGCGAAGGCCCGCCCCACTCGGCGATCCCGAGTGGAAAAACCTTGGAATCGCTTTCTATACAGGTTCAATAATCCAATAACTTCATTATCAACTTTCAGCGGCAAACTAAGAATCGATACAATCCCCTCGGAAATCATTTTGTCTCGATAGGGTAATTCCTGATATGAGGTCTGTCGGATATCTTTCATATAGACCTCTTCACCTTGCAGTGATCGACGCATATTGGCGCTCTCATGTACCAGCATCGGGCCTTTGGCAAGATATTCATCACTGAGACCCCAAGTCTGACCAAAGATCATCTCATTACCGTCATTGATGACCAGGCGTATAGCGCATGCATCAGCGCTTGTTAATTCAACAGAAAATTTGGTGATTACCTGCTGCGTCTTATTTATATCCAACGAAGAGTTGATCGATCGGCTAATCTCCAATAAAGAGTGCCACTCTCGTGCATTATCCTGTAAACGTGTGGATAATAAGCCGGCCAGGTACGCCAGCAGTAAGAAAAATGCTCCTTCTATGCCCACAGAATACCACCAATGCTCCAGTGTGACTGCGCGGCTGACGAAATACAAACTGATAGTAGCTAGCACTGCCGTTATCGTCCCACCGGTACGTCCTAGTGAGATCGCGGCGATCAGAATCGGGATGAAATAGAGATTCGATAATGCTATCGCGCGCGCATCCATCTGGCCGTCTGGTGATTGCAGGTTAAGAAAAAAAGTCACCAGCAACAATGCCAACGCTACGATAATAAGTATGTAATTTTTCCCCACCCAACTGATCACAATTTTGCTTCCTTAACAATTGGAGCTATGCTGATAACTGCCTTGCGCAAATTACCATTTATGCAATTGCATTGCTCTTCTCGCATATTTCGTAGATACTGCCGGATTATCATCCGCACATCTGCGCCGCATTCATCCATAATATCCGTCACTTCACTCTCGCTTAGCGCGGCGGTAGCTATCCCGGCGGCCCAATTGCACACTATCGACAGCGAGGCGTAACAAACACCCGCTTCGCGCGCCAAGACAACTTCCGGGACACTTGTCATACCTACCAGGTTGGCACCAAGTATCGAAAGCATGCGTATCTCAGCAGACGTCTCAAACCTCGGACCCTCCATGCAAGCATATATACCACCATTAAGTACGGAATAATCAATTTCAGCTGCCGCCGAGATTAAGCTTTGCGCAAGGTTTGGACAATACGGAGTGGAAACATCGACATGATGCACCGGAACACCCACTCCGGCAAAGAATGTACCCGGGCGGTTGCGCGTGAAGTCGATGAAATCAGTCAGCATGACGAAGGAGCGTGGCGGAAAATTTGCCTCCATACTGCCCACCGCTTGTGTGGCGATAATTTGCTCTACCCCCAGCGCGGCCAATGCCCAGATATTACCCCGGTAGTTCACCTCATGCGGAGCCAAATGATGATGCTCACCATGCCGTGGGATAAAAATAACCGGGAGGTTCTCAACAACTGATTTATAAACTGGAACGTCGCCGTATGGCGTAGCGATAACTTCGCGCTCACCACCATCAGCTATCGAATATATTCCGGTTCCACCAATAATGGCGATTTTCATGTTCATTCCTTTCGCGTAATCCCCTGCGTCCATAACGCCTCCATTACAACACGATTAATACTTGATGTCTAAGTTAATTGACGCACAAAAGCTGATGGAAGCATCAGCTAGATGAACCCTTCTCCAAAATATTGCTCGTTATCATCTTCCTGTTGGCCCGGCAGAAATGCGTGCTCATTCATTATTTCAGCGTCGACAAATATCGGTGCCTCCGTACGTACCACCAGCGCAATAGCGTCACTAGGGCGTGCATCTATCAACTCTTCTCCACCCGGTTTCCCAACATAAATAGTGGCGTAATAGATACCGTTTTGCATATTGTCTATTACCACCTTCTCCAATCTAGCATGCCGCTTCTCTAATAATATTTGCATGACATCGTGAGTCAGTGGACGCCGTAAAATAAACTGGCTGGCAGGTTGAGACAGTTGTGCCATTATCGCTGCCGCTTCGCATATGCCAATCGCAATTGACAGCAAGCGCCCCTGCTTATCCCGCAGCAGGACATAGTCATTCCCTTGTTCATCGCGAACTAATTGCCAAACTCCAACGGGTGTGTCTGCCATCTTCTTGCTCCCATATCTTTCAGGCTACTTCCACACCAGCTTCTATCAGCGCGCTCATCAACTGCCCGCGTACCTCCTGCTCCACTTCTCCCGCCAATTTCACTGGCATCCAGATAGTGAGACGCAAGGTTATCTTGGCTGCTTCCATGCTTACAATTGTTACATCTGGTGGTGTTGCTGGCATCGGTCTATCTTTGAGAACTGTGCGAGCGACATTACGCATCACCTCAACTGCTGATTTGATGGCGGATTCATTCTTGATATTAATATCAATCTGCCGCCGGATATCACGACGCGAAGCATTGAATACCTGCGAAATATCGCCATTAGCGATAGTATATATCCGCCCGTCTTCATCGCATAGTTGCGTGACACGCAGGCCCATCTCCTGCACTATACCGGTGACATTGCCGATAGTGACATGATCCCCTACATCGAATTGCCCCTCTCCCAGTATGAACAATCCCGTGATGATATCACGAACCAATTTCTGCGCTCCGAAGCCTATCGCTAACCCCATAACAGAAGCAGCTCCAATTAACGGCGCCAAGCCTGCCCAGGTTATTCCAATGGTAAAGAGCACAAGGATGAAGGTGATGAAATAAATCGTGTAAGTGATTGCCGAATAGAGCAACGTTTCCAACGTGCCAATGCGACGATTCTCTTTGACGGTTGCAGCTAATGCCGATTTCAATCCGAGGTGGATGAAATGTTTGATCATTCTAATTACTACCCGCGCAAGTATCAGCAGCAGGCATACCACTACCAACCGGGCGACCAGTGCTACCAGCAAATTGGCATCAAAAGCGCCCACTCGTCCGCTACGATAAATATTAGTCCAAAATTCTGGTGACATTAACATCTCTGGTGACATCTATTCTCCTCTTCATTTGAAAACATTCTCTGTGAAACACGTGCCCATAAATCAATCCCGGGCAGAGCCACATCCAAACTAAATACCATGCACCTCATATTTTAACGTATTTTTAACTATTTGCGGGTCTTTTTCCCCCCGCCTACCCTGTGTATTGTGGTATAAATATCGCATGAACGGGAAAAAGGCGTCAGCCTCACAATCAGTAATATCGGTAGTTGCGTTACCACGGGATAGTAACCAGTATGGATATGTCTACGGCGGCACGGTGATGAGCCTGGTTGATCAGGCTGCCTATGCTGCTGCCATTCGTCATGCGCGGGTGCCCGTGGTGACTGTCTGCGTTGACCACCTTACCTTTCTCAAACATATCCACATCGGGGATGTCATCACCGTACGCGCCTCCGTCAATTATGTCGGCAGTACCTCCATGGAAGTTGGTGTTCGCGTCGAGACAGAACGCATGACCACTGGAGTGGTGGAACATGTGGGGAGCGCGTATCTCACCATGGTAGCCCTGGGGGTCGACGGCAACCCCACTGCTGTTTCCTCGCTAATAGTCGAGACCGCTGAGGAAAAACGCCGACAATGCGAAGCAAGAGAACGTCGTAAGTACCAGCTCTCCCTGATGGGCCGCCAGACTGGAGATTGCCATGAATGATTCATCCTCTCCATGTAACGGATGCTCGTCATGTGCCACACGGTGTACCGACGGGATCGCCATGTCAGAATTGGAGTTTTTGCGCATCATCGAGGTGCTGCGGGAGTTACCACGTCGAGATGTTCGCCGCGTGCTGGAACAGTCGAAGCACCGCTTCTGGTTTGAAGAGATCACCTATGTCGCGTGTTTATTCCTGGAGAATGAAACCGATAGATGCTTGATTTACCCGGTACGTCCCTTAATATGTCGGATTTTCGGGCGAGTTAAACATCTCCCCTGCCCAATTGAGCATTGCCCGGCAGATATTGATGCCCGCGGCATTTTGAAGAGCTATTCCGAATTGCCGCTGCATACCTTCCAGCAATGGATGATCCGTCACTATATGTTCAATTTCGATGATTTGCTCGGCATTAAAGAAGCGCCAGTGCGTATTGAAATCTAATGCATCAGCTCACGTGCTGCTCTGGCACAGCGAGCTGAAGCTCCTTTTTGCTCTTCAAAGACAACCTTCGTTTTCTTCTTTATCTCCACTAGCATCTTTGGCTGTTGCAGGAACTTCAACCACCACTCGGCAATATCTGGTCCGTCAGTAACTTGAAAACCGACACCATTTTCCTGGGCTATTACCGCAATATCTCGAAAATTACTCATATTCGGCCCAAATAATGCCGGTTTTTCGAGGGCCAACACCTCGAGGATGTTGTGCCCGCCGGTATTGTCAAGGCTCCCCCCTACAAATGCGGCTGTGCCCAGTGCATATACACTCGCTAACTCGCCAATTGTATCGAGAATAACTATCGCATCTGGTGGGCTGGCGATAGCTTTATCACAAAGACGCGAACGCCGCACCGGCGAGAATCCGTGTGAAACAATCAGTTCCGAGATCTCCTCGGCTCGATTAATCTGACGAGGAGCAATGATCAGGCGCACACTAGGAACGCTCTTCTTTACCTGCCGAAAAGCGCGCAGCACAATCTCTTCTTCACCTGGATGGGTGGAGCCCGCCACTACTACCGGCTCATCACGGTTGATCCCTAGCGCCTCGCGCAGTAATAACTGCTCACCCAGCGATACCACTGAATCAATCTGATCGAATTTGGCGTTCCCCGCTACCCTAACATGCATCGGGGCTGCACCCAGCGCAATTATGCGGTCTGCATCTACCTGCCCTTGCATAAGAAATAAATCTATTTGCGCGGTCATGAAACGATATATCGGGGCAAAGCGTTGGCCACCCTTGATGCTTCTTTCGGAAATACGCCCGTTTACCATGACGATTTTGCAGCCCATCATCTTGGCAACCAGCAGGAAGTTCGGCCATAACTCTGTTTCCACTAGCACAATCAATCGCGGGCGTACTCTAATCAACGACAACCAGACGAAAAGAAGCATGTCGTAAGGGAAATAAATCACTTGCCCGGCGTCACCTACCGCTTTAACCGCTTGCTCATGCCCGGTATCGGTGGTACAACTCTGGTATATCTCGTACTCAGGAAATTGTTTCTGCAACTCCGGACTGATGAACTTCGCCGCCATCGTCTCCCCTACGGAGACCGCGTGGAGCCAGATACGCGGTTTGTCACCCTTCAGCTTGCGGGCGGGAATTAACCCTATGCGTTCTCCCAAACCGTTGCGAGTCTTCTCCCCAAAAAATGCTTGTAGAAAGATTACCGGTAAGATTATCGGACTTAAAATGAGCAGCGCCAGGTTGTAGATAATAATCGCAAGCATATTACAACACTTCCGGCAGCGGCTGAATTTCCTGCGGGTCTACACTATCACGAAATTGCATCTGGTGCAGTTTGCGATATATTCCACCCTGACCAAGTAATTCGGTATGAGTACCGATCTCCGATATCTTCCCATTCTCTAACACTACAATCCGCGAGGCGTTCTGAATTGTACTCAAACGGTGCGCAATGACGAAAGTCGTGCGGTTTTTCATCAACGTCTCCAGCGCCTGCTGCACCAGGTGCTCACTCTCAGTATCCAAGGCACTGGTCGCTTCATCCAATATCAAAATTCGTGGATTCTTCAGCAATGCGCGCGCGATCGCCACCCGTTGCCGTTGCCCGCCGGAGAGGCGTGCCCCACGTTCGCCCACCACGGTCTGGAAACCTTCGGGCAAGCGTTCGATGAATTCCAGCGCATTAGCGGCGCTAGCCGCATCGCGCACTTCATCTTCGCTGGCATCCAGTTTGCCGTAAAGGATATTGTCATAAATCGATCCACTGAAGAGGACCGTCTCCTGTGGGACAATACCCACTTGCTCGCGCAACGAAGCGAGGGTCACCTGCCGGATATCGCGGCCTTCAATTGTTATTACTCCAACGGTCGGATCATAGAATCGCGGCAGCAGATTAACCAGCGTAGTTTTACCCGAACCACTGGGGCCAACCAGCGCAATTACTTCGCCTGGTTGCACGGTGAGATTAATATCCGAGAGTACCTCTTCACCGGTACGGTAGGTGAAGCTGACGTGATCAAACTCGATATGTCCTTCTGCTCGCGGGAGCGCCTGCGCCTGTGGAATATCTTCAATATCCGGTTGTACATCCAGCAGTCCGAAGATACGCTCGCCTAGACCATTAACCTGTTGACGCAACTGGTTGGCCCGTGAGAGCATCTTGAATTTTGTCCCGACCTTCTGCGCCAGGAATAGAAATTGAATGAACTGTGCCGCCGGGACATGCCCATTCATCACCGCTAGCCCACCTACGATAACACCACCGAGCATACCGATAATTGCGATTGTCTCGGAACCTGGGGCGATCGTTTCGGTAACAAGCGCCGCCCGCAATATCTCCCGATAATAGCGCTGATTAAAGGTATCCATCTGCTTATTTTCATGCGGTTCACGCACGAACGATTGGATGACTCGCACATTACCCAGGCGTTCCACCAGTGAGGCGTTAAAATCGCCCAGCCGCTCCTGAATCCGTATTGAATATTTGCGTATCAACCGCCCACCTAACGCCATTATGCCGCCGATGACCGGGGCTAATGTTAATGCGATGAGTGTGAGCTTCCAGTCTACCAGCAACATCATCGTCAACGCTATGGGAATAGTAAGCACTGCACGTAATACATCCGCCAATTGTGGCCCCATGCACGCCTGCAATGCCCCCACATCTCCGGTTATGCGGGACATGTGCGCACCGGTGCTTTCCTTCTCGAAATAAGTAGGAGAAAGACGCAGCAAATGGGCAAAAAGTTTCTGCCGTAAATCCATCCCGACTTTATTGGCGAATTTATGCATCAGGTATGCACCGGGAACGTCAAAGAGAAATTTGGTCAGCACCACACATGCCGTTATTATCGTTAGCCAGATGAGCACCCGCGCTGGATCAGGGGAGGAGAAGAATTGCTCCAGCATCGGCTGAACATGGTCGGTAAGAAACTGGAAATGCGTTCCTTTTACAGTACTCAAAAACGGAATTTCGACTTTGCCGCCGTTCGTAGCTGCCGTCGTCACCAACGCCAGTAGCATGGCGAATAACGTTGTCAGCACCGCCGTGTCCAGTATCTCACTGATAAACACGAAGGCGAACCCGGTGAATAGCGAACCACTATATGGCTTGGCAACTTTGGCAATGCGTCCGATAACCGACATGAAGTTTACACTCTCCGCCAATATTGTAACTTAATTAGGTCTTTAAGTCACCAGTCGCTTATGTCTATATCATTGCTTTAAGGTTTAAACTCTATTATAACACGCGACATCCATATAACTTTCCAGTATAATAACGTCAAACTATCCAGCACAGTACTAAGCTGCATCTGGAGCGAAGGTCATTACTTATGCTTGAAATCCTGATTATCGTAACAATTGTGCTCCTGCTGGCGGTAGTTGCGTTGCAGCTTTTGCTCCTGCGCAAATCGTCACAATCCGATACCGCCGTGATTGTCGCCTGTATTTTGGACGACTTCAAAAAAACGCAAGAGAGTATCGAGCGGGTTATCAGGGATGAAGCAACACGGAATCGCGAGGAACTTGCCAAATCAGCGCGCGAACAGCGGCAAGAGCTGATCGAAAGCTTCAAAACTTTCGGCGACTCCGTGACATTGCGCATGGCAGATGCCAGCAACTTCCAGAAGACGCAGTTAGAGACCTTCTCTGCGCAGTTGGCCGCTTTCACCAAAGCCAGTGGGGAGCGCCTCGATAGTGTTCGTACTGATTCTGCCACCGCCGCTAAAGAGCAGCGCGAGGAGGTGGTGAAGACACTTACCGGTATCTCCGAGACGATGGCAAAGACGATGGGAGAGTTGGCTAATGTCCAGAAGACGCAATTAGAGTCGATGTCCGCCATCATTGCCAAGCTCTCGGAATCAAATGAAAAGAAGTTAGAGGACGTGAGGATTACTGTCGAGGGCAAACTGCAGAATCTGCAGGTAGAGAATTCCAAACAAATAGACCTGATGCGCCAGACGGTAGACGAGAAGCTGCAGGGGACATTAGAAAAGCGACTGGGAGAATCCTTCAAACTGGTGAGTGACCGCCTGGAACTGGTACATAAAGGGCTGGGCGAGATGCAGACGCTGGCCACCGGCGTCGGTGACCTGAAGAAAGTGCTGACCAATGTAAAAACCCGCGGCACGTGGGGGGAAGTACAATTGGGCGCGCTGCTGGAGCAGGTACTTACTGCCGAACAATACGCTACTAATGTTGCCACCAAAGATGGCGGGGAACGGGTTGAGTTTGCCATCAAGTTACCGGGACAAGGATTGAATTTAGATGAGGTTGTCTGGCTCCCCATCGACGCCAAGTTCCCTATCGAAGATTACCAGCGCCTGCTGGAAGCACAAGAAAACTCTGATATCAACGGCGTTGCCGCAGCGGGTAAACAAATGGAGAATCGCGTCATCGCCTGTGCTGGCGATATCTGTAATAAATATTTAAATCCCCCCAAAACCACCGACTTTGGTATCCTCTTTTTGCCAATAGAAGGTCTTTTTGCCGAAGTTATCCGCCGCCCGGGTTTGACGGAGATTATTCAACGCAAACATCGGGTGATTATCGCCGGGCCCACGACTTTATGGTCTATTCTAAACAGCCTGCAGATGGGTTTCCGCACACTAGCCATCCAGCAACGCTCCAGCGAAGTTTGGAACCTGCTGGCCGCCGTCAAAACAGAATGGACAAAATACGGCGATGTGCTGGAAGCCGTGGAAAAGAAACTGCACCAAGCTTCGGAAACCATTGAAAAAGCTAAAGTTAGATCCAGAGTAATAGGGAGGAAACTGAAAGATGTACAGGGACTCCCTGCCAACGAAACCTCCGCATTATTGCCCATTGCACTGGCAGAAGATGAAGAAGATGCCGGTGAATGCGATATTGAGGCGATTGTTTCAGCGATTGAAGAGTGATGTCAACTTGATATCCTATTTCCTACCACAAGTCAGGAGTTAACCGATGAAATACATACTGATAGTCCCGGATGGCATGGCAGATAACCCCATCGAAGAACTCGATGGACGCACCCCCATGCAGGCAGCGAAGACGCCGAATATGGATGCTATCGCCCGCGCCGGACAGGTTGGACGCGTTCAGACGGTACCCCACGGTATGCCGCCGGGCAGTGACGTAGCTGCGCTCTCCATCGCCGGGTATGATCCAGCGAAATATTATACCGGGCGCGCCCCCCTGGAGGCGGCGAACCAGGGTATCGACCTCGGCCCACGTGATGTCGCCTTCCGTTGCAACCTCATCACCACCGATGGCGCTAATATTATCGACTACAGCGCCGGGGAGATCAGCAATGACGAAGGCGCAGAACTGATGCGCGTCATTGAAGAGCGGTTGGGTACGGCGCAGCGCCGTTTTTATCCCGGCATCAGCTATCGCAATCTGCTGGTATGGCACGGCGGCTCTGTATATCTAAAGAGCACCCCACCTCATGACATCATGGGGAAACCAATCGCCGAATACCTGCCCGAGGGCGAAGGTGAGGATATCCTGCGCGAGATGATCTGGGATTCCTACGAAATACTCAACAAGCATGAGATCAATATTCGCCGCGTTGATGCAGGCAAGAACCCGGCGAATATGATCTGGCTTTGGGGTCAGGGCTACGCTCCTGCGCTGCCGAATTTCTTCTCCCAATACGGAGTTACCGGCACGGTTATTTCGGCTGTCGACCTCATCCGCGGCATTGCCCGCCTGGCTGGGCTCCGCGCCCCCGCCGTGCCCGGCGCTACCGGCAGGCTTGATACCAACTGGGCAGGCAAGGCGCAGGCATCAATTGACGCCTTGTCCTATAGCGACTTCCTCTGGGTACACATAGAGGCCCCCGATGAATGTGGCCATCAAGGCGATCTAGAAGGAAAAATCCGTGCCATCGAACTCACCGATAGCGAGATTATCGGCCCGGTGTGGAAAGCGGCCCAGGAATATGGCGATGCCCGCATCCTGATACTGCCAGATCATTACACTCCCGTCGCCCTGCGCACCCACGTCGGCAACCCCGTACCCTACACTATGGCAGGCACTGGGATAAAACCAGATATCATCGACCGCCTCGATGAAGAAGTAGCCGCCGAATCCCCCCTCTTCGTAGAAGAAGGCTATCGACTGCTAGGTATGCTATTAGGCTAACTCCCCTCCGATAATGCTATGGGGCACAAACCCTGTGCCCCAAATAGAAAAATAATGACAATACCTAC
>JBBRXO010000071.1:0-13699 GCA_038248345.1 Armatimonadota bacterium
CAGGGTGGACGGTGACCTACAGCACGATGACTGCCAACGCTGACGTGACCGCCGCCGTCACCGGCAACGGGTGGTCAACCGGAGCGCTGGCCGTCGGCGCGCTGGACGTCGGGCTGATTGTCCGCGTGACGCCGGGGGCGAGTCTGCCGCCGGGCACCAAGCTGACGTTGACATTGACGGCGACCTCAATCACTGATGGCACAAAGAAGGACGTCGGCCAACTGGTCACCACGGCCACCGGGGCGCAACCTGACCTCTGGCTACGCGCCAGCACGGACGCTGCTTATACGGGACTTAACGTCTACAGCGCCGACGGGAGCACGCAAAAGTCTGCGCAGTCGGTAGTAGCTGGCAAGACGGGCTACTACTTTCTGCATGTGCAGAATGACGGCACGGCAACCGACACCTTCATCGTGAAAGCCCCGGCCGCCCCGGCGGGATGGACGGTGAAATACAGCACGATGACTACCAGTGCTGACGTGACCGCCGCCGTTACCGGCAACGGGTGGTCAACCGGAGCGCTGGCCGTCGGCGCGCTGGACGTCGGCCTGATCGTCCGCGTGACGCCCGTGGCGACGACGTTGCCTAACACCAAGTTGACGTTGGCGGTAACGGCCATTTCCATCGCAGATGGCACAAAGAAGGACGTCGGCCAACTGGTCAACACGGTCACTGCATCACCCACCATCAGCAGCTTCACCCCGACTAGCGGGCTAGTGGGCACGCTGATCACTCTGACAGGCACTAACTTCACCGGGGCGACCGCAGTGAAATTCAATGGCACGGCGGCCACGACCTTTAGCGTGGTCAGCGCCACTAGCGTTACGGCGACTGTCCCGGCGGGCGCAACTACTGGGATGATTACCGTCACTACCCCCGGCGGCACGGCCACCAGCACATTGAACTTCATCGTTGGGATCAATTCGATCAACTATATAGACAACGCTGACATGGTCTGGGTGCCCGGCGCAACCTTCACCATGGGCAGTCCTGATGGTGTAGGATATCCTAATGAACATCCTGCGCATAAGGTCACCCTATCTGGCTATTGGATCTACAAATATGATGTGACGGTGGCGCAATACCGCGCCTTCTGTTCCGCCACCGGGCGGGCGTTGCCACCTTGGCCCGGGAATCAGTACAGCTGGACTGGTAAATCTGGCTGGGATGATGCGGCATTACAGCAGCACCCGATCGTCAATGTCACCTGGTATGATGCTAATGCCTACGCTGACTGGGCCGGAGTAAAACTGCCCACCGAAGCACAATGGGAATATGCTGCACGTGGGCCGCAAGGCAACAACTACCCATGGGGTGGCACGGCTACTGTTGCTGACCCTAACAACGGCTGGGATGAGACCAAGTGCGCCAACTATTACAATTCAATTGCTGTAGGTAAGAGCACCTGGCCGGTGGGCAGTTTCCCAGCTGGCGCCAGCTGGTGTGGAGCGCAGGATATGGCCGGCAACGTCTGGCAGTGGTGTGGCGACTGGTACAGTAGCTATTCTGCCACACCGGTTACCAGCCCCTCGGGTCCTAAAACGGGTGATTACCGCGTGCTGCGGGGCACTGCGTGGGACCAGATCTACGTCTTCTGCTTCCGTGGTACGTATCGCGGCTACGGCAGCCCTACCACCTACAGTAGCGGCATCGGGTTCCGTTGCGCGTCCTTCTCGTCAGCACCGGCCACTATGCTACCCACAGTCACCTCGTTAAACCCGGGCAGCGGGCCGGTGGGCACGATGGTAACCCTCACCGGGACGAATCTGGCTACGGTGACGGGAGTAAAATTCAACGGCGTCATCGCCATCTTTACAACGGTGAATGCCACCACCGTCACTACTACTGTGCCCGTCGGTGCGACCACTGGCCCGGTCACCGTAACCACCCTCGATGGCACCGCTACCAGCACGGCGAGCTTCACCGTCATTCCCAATCCGACGATCACCTCTTTCACTCCGACCAACGGGGCGGTGGGCACGGTGGTTACTTTGGCAGGCGCCAACTTCACCGGGGCAACAGTGGTGAAATTCAATGGCACAGCGGCCACGACATTTAGCGTGGTCAGCGCCACCAGCATCACCGCCACAGTACCGATGGGCGCAACTACCGGAAAGATAATCGTGACCACCCCTGGCGGCACTGCCACCAGCGCTACTAATTATTCGCTACCGCCGACTATCACTTCCTTCATACCGGCTAGCGGGCCGGTGGGCACAGTGGTTACCATCACTGGCACCAACTTCACCGGGACGACGGCGGTAAAATTCAATGGCACGGCGACCACAAACTTTAGCGTGGATAGTGCTACCAGCATAACGGCGACTGTCCCGATCGGTGCCACCACCGGAAAGATCAGCGTGACCACTCCCGGCGGTACGGCGAGCAGCGCAACGAACTTCACCTTCATCCCAGCACCGACGATCAACGGCTTCACCCCGGCCAGCGGCGGGCCGGTGGGCATGGTGATCACGGTGGCAGGCGCCAACTTCACTGGGGCCACGGCGGTTAAATTCAATGGCAGAGCAGCCATATCCTTTAGTGTGGTCAGTGCCACCAGCATCACCGTAACTGTCCCGATGGGGGCAACTACCGGTACCATTACTGTTACCACGCCCGGCGGCACGGCAACCAGCGCGACGAGCTTCACCGTCATTCCGGCACCCTTGATTAGTTCTTTCACCCCGGCCAGCGGGCCGGTGAACACGGTGGTAACTGTGGTAGGCACTAACTTCACCGGAGCGACGGCAGTGAAATTCAACGGCATTGCGGCCACGACCTTTAGCGTGGTCAGCGCCACCAGCGTTACGGCGACTGTTCCGGTAGGCGCAACTACTGGGAAGATTACCGTCACTACCCCCGGCGGCACGGCGACTAGCGCGATGAGCTTCACCGTCATTCCCACCATCACCTCCTTCACCCCGGTCAGCGGGCCGGTGGGCACGGTGGTTATTATCACCGGCACCAACTTCACTGGGGCAACAGCAGTGAAATTTAATGGCATAGCGGCGACGACCTTTAGCGTGACCAGCGCTACGACCATCACCGTCACTGTACCCGCCGGTGCCACCATTGGCCCAATCACCGTAACCACTCTCAATGGTATCGCAACCAGCACGGTAATCTTCTTCGTCGGCACCAAGTCGATCAACCAGATCGACAAAGCCAACATGATCTGGGTGGCCGGTACTTCCTTCACCATGGGGACGGATATCAACCCGTCTTGGGATTCCCCCACCACACAACAGGTAACTCTCACCGGCTATTGGATCTACGAATATGATGTCACCGTGGCGCAGTACAAGGTATTCTGTTCTGCCACCGGCCGCAATATGCCAGTCTGGCCCGACGAGGAGTTTAGCTGGGCGGGCAAAAATAACTGGGATAACCCGGCGCTGCAGCAACACCCCATCGTCAACGTAACCTGGTTTGATGCCAAAGCCTATGCAGATTGGGCAGGAGTAAAACTGCCGACAGAAGCACAATGGGAATATGCTGCACGAGGTAATACGGGGAAAAATTATCCCTGGGGCGGCCTGGCAAACGATAATGACCCCTACGACGGCTGGGATGACACAAAGTGCGCTAGCTACTCCAATTCCTTCTCCAAAGGAATAAGTACCTGGCCCGTAGGTAGCTTCCCCACGGGAGCGAGCTGGTGTGGCGCGCAGGACATGGCAGGCAACGTCTGGCAATGGTGTGCAGACTGGTACGGCGATTACTCCGTTGCCACGGTCAACAATCCTACCGGACCCGCAACAGGCAACGGATACGTACAACGGGGCGGTTCATGGGTAAACGGCTCCTTCGGCTACAACGATTGCCATCGCACCTCATATCGCAACGAAGTTAAACCGGATGAAATCCGGAACGATGCCGGATTCCGTTGCGCATCCACCACTCCGGTGCCGTAATCTTTACCCATATTTATAGTATTTGAAGGATTTTCTTGATAATCTGCTGCCTGAAGGGAATATATCATCGACCCAACGGAGTGGTTATCAGGGAAATCCTTATAAGCAGGTAAATCTGGGTTCAGACAATATCCTCACCGAATATGCTACAATATCGTTGTGAATAATAGAGAACCAATGCAGATAATTCGTGGTATTCGCCCGGATATCTTCCCCGCTTCGGTGGTAACCCTGGGGATGTTTGATGGCGTGCATCTGGGGCATCAGGCGTTGTTGCGTGCTTGCCGCGCCCATGCGAATCGGCTGGGATTGCCGGCGGTGGCGCTCACCTATGAGCCGCATCCGGTGAAAGTACTGCACCCCGAGGTGCCGCTGAAGCTCCTCACCACACTGCCCGAGAAGCTGCACCTGCTGGCGGAGTGGGGCATGGATGCAACGGTGGTGGCGGAGTTCACCCCCGAATTCGCCCGACTCACCCCGACGGATTTCATCAGTGACGTCCTCTGCCACGCGCTACACCCGGCGCAGGTGGTGGCGGGCTACCGCACTACCTTTGGCCGGGAGCGCGCTGGATCGGCGGTAGTGCTGCAGCAACTGGGCAATGAATGTCGCTTCGGAGTAGAGATCATCTCCCCCGTGGAGGCATCCATCGGCGCGATCAGCAGCACTGGCATCAGAAAATTACTCGCTGATGGACAAGTGGAGACCGCCGCCGAGATGCTCGGGCATTTCTATACGCTATCCGGCAACGTGATGCACGGCGACGCTCGCGGGCGCGAGCTGGGCTTTCCCACCGCCAACATCCTCCCCCCTCCCGATAAGATCATCCCGGCAGAGGGCGTCTATGCAGTAGCGGTGTGCGTAAATGGTAAACAAATACGCGCTGTGATGAACATCGGCGACCGCCCCACCTTCGACCGCCCCTACTCGCTGGAGGTGCATCTGCTGGACTTCAGCGGTGATCTGTACGAGCAGGAGCTTGCCATCACCTTCCTCGCTCGCATCCGCAGTGTGCAACGCTTCTCCTCCGCGCAGGAGCTGATGGCACGAATTAAACAAGATATCGCAGTGGCACGCGGTGTCGCCGGGTAGACCTACCACGTACCATAGGGTACAATAACACTGATGAATGATGTTTTCAACTGGATACTTGTCACCCTGGCGCTGGGCTACGTGAGTGGTTTGCTCTTTGTACGTTTCAGCAATTCAGGCATGTCACGGCGTAAGGTGTGGCTGAAGCTGGGCGAACTGTGGATCACCTTCGCCGTAATTATCGGGGCGTTGGCAGGCGCACGGGCAATGCTTGGAACTGTCCGCACGACCTCTACTAACGATGAAATGAGCCAACAGTGGAATAACTTCGCCGCGTTAGCGCTTTATCAGCAGGTGTTGATGGTGGTAATGCTACTGGCGGCACTGGTGTTATTTATCAGGGTATTTTCGTCCTTACGTTCATTAGATAACGGTGGGCGTGCCCCGGAGGGAAAAGATGAATAAGTGGATTAATCGTGACCTGATTTCAATAGCCGATTATAGCAGCGAAGAAGCAGCGTTCGTGCTGGACGCCGCACTGACGCTCAAAGATGACCCCGGGCAGGCAGCAAGGCTAGCCGAAGGTAAAACGCTGGCGATGATCTTTGAGAAGCAATCACTACGCACTCGCATGACCTTTGAGATCGCCATGACGCAGATGGGCGGCCACGGTATCTATTTGCAGCCCGCTGATATCGGTCTGGGCACACGCGAGCCAGTAATGGACGTCGCCCGCTGTATGTCGCGCTGGTGCTCGGCCATCATGGCGCGAACCTTCAAACATGAGACGGTAGTCGAGTTGGCGGAATATGCCGACGTGCAGGTAATTAACGCGCTTTCTGATTGGGAGCATCCCTGCCAGGCGCTGGCGGATTTCCTGACTCTGCGTGAGCACTTGGGCGAAGTGCGCAGAAAGACACTGGCCTATGTGGGCGACGGCAATAATGTGGCACATAGTCTGATGCTACTGGCGGCGAAGCTGGGTATGAATTGCCGCATCGGATGCCCGACCGGATACGAACCGGACGCAAAACTGACAGCAGCAGCGCAGCTCTGTGCGCAGGAAACCGGGGCAATAATTGAAGTTTTGCATGACCCCACCGCTGCTGTGAAGGATGCTGACGCCGTCTACACCGATGTATGGACGAGTATGGGACAGGAAAAAGAGCGCGAGGAACGCCTCCGCATCTTCCCGCCCTTCCAGATCAACGCCGAATTGCTGTCCCACGCAAACCCCGGTGCTTTGATAATGCACTGCCTGCCAGCGCATCGCGGCGAGGAGATATCCGCAGCAGCGATGGATAGTCCAAATTCGGTGGTATTCGACGAAGCGGAGAACCGCCTGCACGCGCAGAAAGCTGTACTGGCGCTGGGCATGGGATGGCTACCGGATTAATATCTACGGGAGTGTGCGATGGAACGTGCGAAAATTTATCGCTATACCGGCTGGGGATCCATGGCGTTAGCTGTGATAATGCTGCTGATTACCGGTATCTGGTTACGCACACATCCATCGAAAATTCCTATCAATGACCTGCTGGCAATCCGCCTGGGGGCCTTTCCACGCGGCATTGTCATTCATCACAGCGCCACACCACCGACATTAAATGGTCGGCCTGTTGATGTGGCCGTTCTCGATGCGATGCATGCGGAACGGGGGTTCTCCATCACCGATAAGGATGGCAAAGTTTACCATGTTGGTTACCATTTCGTTATCCAACAGGATGGCACCGTGCTCACCGCACGCCCGGAGACTTTGCCCGGTGCCCACACGCGCAATCACAATGATATGCTGGGTATATCCCTCATCGGCAATTTTCAGGCATCTGATAATCACCACAATAGCAAAGGCCCAGTAGTACCGCCCCCCCCACAACTCGCCGCCGCGGAAAAGCTCACCCGCGAGTTAATGGCAAAATACCATTTGCCGCTCAATACCATCTATCTACACCGTGATCTGAACAATACTGATTGCCCCGGAGACATGTTCCCACGCGCGCAATTTATGCAGGCGCTACGATAATTTTTTGCATCATCGAAAAATCTTAATATGCCAGGAAAATCCAGTACCACAATACTGATATTGCAGGTATAATACCAGACAGATTCATAATAACACGGCAACGTCATTATCTGACGATATTCGCAAGGTGAGGTAGATCAAATGCCTATTACGTCCACAACTACTAATCAGCATCTGGCGCGTATACTCGCAGACCAGAAACTCTTACCGTTAGATATGATCGATCGGATGGTGACGCGTTCCCGAAGCGCGCATTTATGGTTAGGGCATATCGCAGTAGATGAGCACTTCCTCTCTTACAAGGAGATAGCGTCCGCATACTCGAAAGAATTAGGACTCAAACTACTGGAATTGCCAACAATAATGCCTGAATCACGGGCGCTATCGCGCTTAACGAGTGAAGTGTGCCATGAATTTGCCGTAGTTCCCACCGAGATGCGCAACGGCAAACTCATCGTAGCAATGGCAAATCCGCTTGATGAATCCACCAAAACAACTTTGACCGGGCAAGCCCATATGCCGATTGGGGTGACGGTAGCTGCATTCGATGACATTGAAGCGACCATAGATGCCTGGTACGCGCTAGCCAAGCTTGAGGCGGAAAGCAACGGCCCCGGCGTAATCAAAACTGGAGTGAGTTATGCTTCAATCCAGCTGGATGATCTACCCGTCCCCAATAAATACAGCCGAGAAAATGAAGATGATGATCCATTAATCCTTGATGACTTACTCATGAAAATGATGGAGCAACGTGCCAGTGATCTACATCTGGCGGTAGGATCACCCCCGATTATTCGCATTGACGGTGATCTGCAATCTTTGCCCTATGCTACTTTGACTCCCACCAGCATTCAACGCATGGTCTATGCAATTCTCACGGATGTACAGATAACCGAGTTTGAACGAAGCTGGGAGTTGGATATGGCCTACAGTGTAGCGCGTGTCTCCCGCTTCCGCGTAAATGTACATAAACAGCGTGGGTCAATTGGCGCGGTACTCCGCACTATTTCGCTGGACATGCCGACGCTTGCCGCGCTGAATATGCCACCCGTGGTGAAGGAATTAACTTGCCGTCCGCGTGGTCTGGTGCTGGTGACCGGCCCGACCGGTTCGGGTAAATCCACCACCCTCGCCGCTATGGTAGATGAGATCAATACCACTCGACGCACACACATTGTGACTGTTGAGGATCCTATTGAATTCCTGCATAACAACAAAATGAGCGTCATCACCCAGCGTGAAGTAGGTATGGATACCCAAGATTTTACCATCGCACTCCGGCATGTACTACGGCAAGATCCAGACGTCATCCTCATCGGCGAAATGCGTGACTTGGAAACTATCGCCGCCGCTCTTACCGCGGCAGAAACAGGGCATCTCGTCTTCGCAACGCTACATACTACCAGCGCCAGCCAGACGATCGACCGCATCATCGATGTGTTTCCACCACACCAGCAGGAACAGGTGCGAAATCAACTTTCCAACGTAATCGAAGGGATCATCACCCAGACTCTCATCCCCCGTGCAGATGGCAAGGGACGTGTAGCTGCGCAGGAAATAATGCTGGGTATACCCGCCATCCGCAACCTCATCCGCGAGAATAAAGTCCACCAGATGGGCAGTGTGCTACAATCCAACGCCAAATATGGAATGCAGACCCTGGACAGCTCGCTGCGCGATTTGCTAAAACGCCGCACTATCACCCTGGAAGAGGCGATACTGAAAGCCTCCAACCCAGAAGACTTCAAAGCACTGGTGGCAATGCAGTAAGCGTAAATTGCAGGTAGCAGGTGGCACAATTTGCCCCTGCTACCACTTGCCCCCGTCGGTTTCAGTATCCCGCCACTTTATCCACCTGATTCACCAATGCCGCACCGGCTATAAACCGACGCATATTCTCCAGAAATAGTTCGGCTGCATCAATATCATATCCGGGATATGAACCAGCGACGTGTGGGGTGATCAGGACATTGGGAAATGTCCACAGTGGATGCCCTGCCGGCAGCGGCTCGGGATCAGTAACGTCGAGCGCCGCACCACCCAGCCAGCCTGCGGTAAGCGCAGCCACCAATGCGTCGGTATCTATCAATAGCCCACGTCCGATATTCAGCAGGACAGCACCGGGTTTCATCACGGCGAGCTCGGCAGCGCTGATTATCCGGCGTGTACGCGCTGTAAGTGGAATGGTGAGCATCACTACATCACATTGTGGCAGCAACTCGTGGAGACGCTCGGTGGTATAGATTTCGTCAAAAGGCGCAAGGGGTTCATCGTGGACACGCAATCCCAGCACGCGCATGTTAAACGCCTTGCCGATCTCCGCCGCACGGCGACCGATAGCGCCGGTACCAATAATGCCCAAAGTCTTGCCCGCCAGGATATCAATGCCGCCGATTCGGCTCCATCGTTGCTCCAGTTGCTGGCGATATGCGCCAGGTAACTGGCGAAAGAGCGACAGCAGCATACCGAAGAGATGCTCTGCTATCGTTTCGCCATGAATGCGCGCATTGGTCAGCAGTGCCGGATGCGCGATACCCTCCGGCGTCAGCAATCCCTCTACCCCCGCATAGCTGGTCTGAATCCATTTCAGCTGTTTAGCGAGTGCCCACCAGGTTACCGGCATACGCCCATAGAGTATATGCAGCTGTGCGATAAGCTCCGAATGCTCGGTAAGTTGCTGGCTGGTATAGATGCACAGCCCGGGCGCTAGCGCCTGCGCTTGTGCCTCGTATCCCGCTGGCAACGGATTCATCAACGCGATATTGTATTGCATAGTACCGCCCTACTCTTTCCAGTGCCCGCCTTTGGTATTGAGGAAGTTCTGCAACATCAACATACCGCTATCGGTGAGGATTGACTCCGGGTGGAATTGTACGCCTTCGATGGTGAATTCGCGATGCCTCACCCCCATGATCTCCCCTTCTTCGGTCCAGGCAGAACGCTCCAGGCAATCCGGCATGGTAGCCGGGTCGATGAGCAGCGAATGGTAGCGGATGGCGGCGAAAGGATTGGGAAGACCGGCAAAAATACCGCGGCCATCATGCAATATTGGCGAGGTCTTCCCATGCATCAGTCGCGCTGCGCGCACAACCACCCCGCCAAAGACCTGCCCGATACTCTGATGCCCGAGGCATACACCCAGGATCGGGATTTTACCCGCAAAAGCCGCAATGGCCGCACAGGATATCCCCGCCTTGCTCGGGTCACACGGTCCTGGCGAGATCACCAGCCTTTCGGGTGCCAACTCCTGCAGCTCTGCCACTGTCAATTGGTCGTTCCGGAACACCTCCGGCGTCACCCCCAATTGCCCGAAATATTGCACCAGATTGTAGGTGAAAGAATCGTAATTATCTATCAATACCAGCATTGTGCTACCTCGCTATACGCGTAAAAACAGTTTATTCTTATGAAGTACCCAGAGGATGATCCACCAGCAGAAGATGAAGGCTATGCTATAACTCCACGCGCCCCAAAAGACGCCGCGCCCCATGCACAGGCTGTTCAATACGTAGTCCTTCACCGAGACCAGGTAGCCATCACCTAGATTCAGCTTGAATCCGCTGTAGTTAAACCGTCCGAAGAGGTTGGTGAAGCTACTCCCCTCCAATATCCACACTTTGGTAAAGATCGGCAGGAAGTAGGCGACGATGGCATTGGAACCGAATACTATCAGCGGATATGCCCACCAGCGCCAGCGGAAGCCATCCAGTATCAGCGTAAACAGCGCCAGCGCCACCGTTCCGGTACCTGCCGCCAGCGTGATATAGGCGGGCGAGAAGAGGATCTTGCTGTAGGGTACGCTGTGGCTCATCACCACGCTCATGACTATGAGTAAAAATCCGAAGAGCAGCAGGAGTGCCGTAGTCAGCCAGTAATTCTTCTCACTTTTACGTTTGAAGAGAAAGTCGCCGATTAACGTTCCCAATATTGCCAGCATGCCAGCGGGGAGCATCAGTGCGAAACCACCGAAGGGGATCGTCCTGCCTTCGCGTGCCCCCTGGCTCAACGAGCTGATCATGTACTGCATGAAATTGTGGTCTTCGGCCAGCACCCCTGCCCCTACGCCGGGGATAGGATAATGCAGGAAACACCACCAGTAACCGAGGAGCAATGCGATAGTAAAGAGCGCCCGCCACGGAGTCGGCAGGATATAGAATACCGTTGCCACCAGGTATGCCATGGCGATGACTTCCAGAATCCCCTGTCCAGAGTACACTAACTTATTCTCACTCAAGGTGATAATTACGCCTAACGCCGCCAGCAACAGCACACGCTGTAGCATCCGTAGTGCAAATAATGCCCAGTGCTTACCGCTTTTTTTGAAGGAAGCGATGGCAAAAGGGGTAGCGACGCCCATACAGAAGAGAAACCACGGAAAAACCATGTCGCAAAAGGTGATCATCTGCCCCCACTCGGCATGGCCAAGCTGGGGATGGCGGATAACCTCCACTTCGATATTATTCACTAGCAACATCAGCGCGATAGTAAGCCCACGAAAGGCATCCAAAGCTTGCAGGCGCACTTTGGGCTCGGGTTTTGCTGACTTCTCCTCAGTATTTATCTCCGAGCTATCTGCAACTTTTGAACTAGCCATGAACAACCTCGCACCTTGCGTCAATCTGTGTAGATATATTTTACACTATTTGGCATTTTGCGACGAATTTCTGTTTAGCAACCAATAGTAAAATGACCAATCGACCGATAATTGAGTATAATATCCCCATCATGCTAACTATCATTGCAACAGATTGCGGTTCTACCACTACCAAGGCTATCCTCATCGAGGGTGATGCCGCTGGCGGCTACCATCTGGTGGCGCGTGGGGAGGCGCCTACCACGGTGGAGGCCCCCTTCGCAGATGTCACCATCGGCGTGCTCAACGCGGTGGGCGAGCTGGAGGATCTCACCGGGCGACACTTCATCAGCGGCGAGCGCCTTATCGTACCCAAGGCGGGCGCGGACGGCATGGATATGTACCTGTCTACCAGCAGCGCCGGCGGCGGACTGCAGATGCTGGTGGCCGGGGTGGTGAAGAGCATGACCGCCGAGAGCGCACAACGGGCGGCGCTGGGCGCGGGGGCGATTGTCATTGATGTGCTGGCGGTGGATGACGGACGCAAAGATTACCAGCGCGTGGAGCGCATCCGTGGCCTCCGACCCGATATGATCCTGATGGCGGGCGGCACCGACGGTGGGGCCTCGCAGCACCTGCTGGATATGGCGGAGACGCTGCGCGCCGCTGACCCACGCCCCCGGCTGGGCGAGCAGTATCGCCTGCCGGTGGTCTACGCGGGCAATGTGGAGGCGCGGGCGGGAGTTTCGGCTATCCTGGAGAACAGCGTGGCGCTGGAGTTTGTGAACAACCTACGCCCGGTGCTGGAGCGCGAGAACCTGGGCCCCGCGCGTGATGCCATACACGAGCTTTTCCTACGCCACGTGATGGCGCAGGCTCCCGGCTATGACAAGCTCCTCACCTGGACGAGCGCCCCGGTGATGACCACCCCGCACGCGGTGGGCGAGATGGTGCAGGCGGTGGCCGCGGTGGAGAAGACCGGCGTGCTGGCGGTAGATATCGGCGGGGCCACCACCGATGTCTTCTCCGTCTTCGGCGGCGTCTTCAACCGCACCGTCAGCGCCAACCTGGGCATGAGCTACAGCGTTTGCAACGTCCTCTCAGAGGCGGGCACCGATAATATCCTGCGCTGGGTGCCCGATGAGATGGGCGAGTTTGTGCTGCGCAACCGGCTGCGCAATAAGATGATCCGCCCCACCACCATCCCGCAGACGATGGACGACCTATTAGTAGAGCAGGCAGTGGCGCGCGAGGCGCTGCGGCTGGCCTTCATCCACCACCAGCAACTGGCCACCGGGCTGAAAGGCGTGCAGCAGGTACGCGACATCGGCTCCGCCTTCAACCAGACGGAGTCCGGCGCGACGCTGGTGAATATGTTCGAGCTGGGGCTGATCATCGGCTCCGGTGGGGTGCTAAGCCACGCGCCGCGCCGCGCGCAGGCCGCGCTGATGATGATCGACGCCTTTCAACCGCTGGGCGTGACGCAACTGGCGGTGGACAGCATCTTCATGATGCCACAACTGGGCGTGCTGGCGCAGGTGTACCCAGAGATCGCCGCCGAGGTCTTCCGCCGCGACTGCCTCATCCTCCTCGGCCCGTGCATCGCCCCGCAGGGGGAAGTGAAGGAGGGCGAGGAAGTGATGACCGTCACCCTCACCCCCGCCAATGCCGCCCCCGCCGAGGTGGCCGTAAAAGGTGGCGAACTGCTCCGCCTGCCACTGGGCACGGGTGAGAAGGCGATAATAACCGTAAAACCCGCCCGCCAGCTGGACATGGGCGCTGGCAAAGGCAAGCCGATAGAGCAGCAAATAACCGGCGGCACGGTAGGCGTGATCCTGGATGCCCGCGGCCGCCCCCTGGCACACCCCGGCGACAAAAGCCGGTTGCATACGTGGTTGAAAGCGGTGGGGGCGGAGGGGTCTGTCTGAACCCAGATTTTTGGGATTTTAAGGATTTTCCTGATAACGTGCCGATAGCACGCAGTTGCCCGTACCCCGCGCCCGCCGTGGCGCGTATTTGTATCTGTAGCCCGCGCCCGCCGTGGCGCGTATTTGTATCTGTAGCCCGCGCCCGCCGTGGGGCGTATTTGTATCTGTAGTCCGCGCCCGCCGTGGCGCGGAGTGGGAATGGGGGCGGGTCTCGGATGACAAACGCGCG
>JBBRXO010000072.1:0-13628 GCA_038248345.1 Armatimonadota bacterium
CAGTGTCATAAAAAGCGCCACCGAAGAGGAAATTGGTTGCGGAGACAGTTGTTAATGGAGTAGACCAGTCAAAAATAACTTGACGGGTTCCGATGTAGGTGGTAGGAACTGGTGCGGGGAGTGCATAAATACCAGCGCGAGAATTCCAGGCGTCCAGACTAACAGCGTCGCCTTTATTCATTTCCACGTGGCCATCAAGGGCAGCGCTGATAAAGCTGTTAGCGTGGCGGGTGCCATCAACATGAATAAGACCAAATGCTACATTGGGGATGGTGTCAAAGTTTTCTCCATCAGCAACCATCCATACACCGGTAGGGTCACCATTGCTGGCATCGCCCAGTGCGACATTGGAGAGCCTACTATTGTAGACATAGCCATTTGCAACGTTTAAGTTCGGGCATTTGATTACACTATTGGTCACTGCTAAAGCGGCCTGGTTGGAAGTGAGCGCCGAGGTCAGCTTCAACGCCTGCCATACGGTAGCTTTATCCGGTAGGGTCTCGTCGTGCTCCTGGGTGTACATGCTGATGGCGATGGCTAGTTGACGCTGGTTGTTCTGGCACTGTGTCTGCCGGGCTTTTTCACGAGCCTTAGAGAACACGGGAAAGAGGATGGCGGCTAAAATCGCGATGATCGCGATAACCACCAACAGTTCGATGAGGGTAAACCCTCGACGTAGTGATGAAGACATAATCTTCTCCTTTTTTTTCAACTTATTGAATTTTCCGGCAGACCAGCTTAAACATCCGATAAACCGGATAAGTTGTATCTTTAATGATACCAGCTTTTTTCTGGTTGTCAATAGCAAAAACGAATTTTAACGTTAAATTTATCACTAACTCACCAGCGATTCAATTTTTACCGCATTTCCATGTTCGGATATACCCTCTGATTGATACTTGCAAACACAGTTTTTGCTGGGATTGAAATCCCGGCTGCAGGGCGCGGAATACGAGATTACAACAGCGCGCCACGGCGGGCGCGGGCTACGGAACGACAAAAATCAAACATAAATTCCCCCTCCTCGTGGTATAATAAATCGTTATGGCAAAGCAGTTCAGGATTCAGAATACTTTTGTGCCTACCGGGGATCAGCCGGAGGCTATTGTGGCGTTGGTGGAGGGGTTGCGGAAGGGTTATCCGGTGCAGACGTTGCTGGGCGTCACCGGGTCGGGCAAGACCTTCACTATCGCCAATGTCATTGAGAAGATTCAGCGCCCCACGCTGGTGATCGCCCCGAATAAGACGCTGGCGGCGCAGCTGTGTGAGGAGTTTCGTGCCATCTTCCCCGATAACGCGGTGGAATATTTCGTCTCCTACTACGATTACTACCAGCCCGAAGCCTATATCCCCTCCAGCGACACCTATATCGAGAAGGACTCCGCCATAAATGAAGAGATCGACCGGCTGCGCCACAGCGCTACCCAGGCGGTGCTGGAGCGGCGCGATGTGATCGTGGTGGCCTCCGTCTCCTGCCTCTACGGGTTGGGCGCGCCGGAAGATTACCTGAAGATGACGATCAAGCTAAGCACGGGACAGAGTGTCACACGCAACGAGCTGCTGCATCAACTGGTAGACCTGCAGTTCAAGCGCAATGATATCTCGCTGGAACGCGGGACTTTCCGTGTGCGCGGCGACGTGCTGGAGATTCACGCGGTGGACACCAAGCAGGTGACGCGGGTGGAGATGTTCGGCGACACCATCGAGCGTATTTGCATCGTCGACCCACTCACCGGTGAGGTGCTGGATAACCCGGAACAGGCGGATATCTTCCCCGCCACGCACTACGTCTCGCTCCCGGAGAAGGTCGATGGCGTCATCGCCGCCATCGAGGCGGAGCTGGAGGTGCAACATGAGTATTTCCTCAAGCGCAACCAACTGCTGGAGGCGCAGCGCATTATGCAGCGCACCCGCTATGACCTGGAGATGATCCGCGAAATCGGCTACTGCAATGGCATCGAGAACTACTCGCGCCACTTCGACGGGCGCAAGCCGGGGCAGCGCCCCTATACGCTACTGGATTATTTCCCCAAGGATTTCCTCTGCGTCATCGACGAGTCGCACCAGGCGGTGCCGCAACTGCACGGCATGTACGCCGGCGACCGCTCGCGCAAGAATTCGCTGGTGGAGTTCGGCTTCCGCCTCCCCTGCGCCTACGACAATCGCCCACTCACCTTCGAGGAGTTTGAGACCAGTATCCCGCAGTTGATCTTCACCAGCGCCACGCCGGGGAAATATGAGCGCGAACACAGTGGGCAAGTGGTAGAGCAGATCGTGCGCCCCACCGGGCTGATCGACCCGCAGATAATCGTGCGCCCAGCGAAGGGGCAGGTGGATGACCTGATCGGCGAGATCAAAAAGCGCGTGGAACTCAACGAGCGCACGCTGGTGACCACGCTGACGAAGAAGATGTCGGAAGACCTGACCAACTACCTCATCGAGCTGGAGATCAAGTGCCACTACATGCACAGCGATCTGCAGACCTTCACTCGTTCGGAGATCCTACGTGACTTGCGCCTGGGCACCTACGACGTGCTGGTGGGGATCAACCTGCTGCGCGAGGGGCTGGACTTGCCCGAGGTTACACTGGTGGCCATCCTGGATGCCGACAAAGAGGGGCTTTTCCGCAATGAGACCTCGCTGGTGCAGACGATAGGCCGTGCCGCACGTAACGTGGACGGCGTGGTGATCATGTACGCCGATAAACTCACGCCATCAATGGATAGGGCCATCAGCGAGACTAACCGCCGCCGTGCGGTGCAGGTGCAGTATAACACCGACCACAACATCACCCCGATGACCATTGTGAAGGATATCCGCGACCTGCTAGGAGCGGGCAAAGTGGCCGAGGAGGAGGCGATATACAGTACCGCCGCCGAGCCGGGGGTGAGCGCCGAAGACCAGCTCGCCAAGCTGGAGCAGAAGATGCTCACCGCCGCCAAAGCGATGAAGTTCGAGGAAGCCGCCGTGCTGCGCGACCAGATGATCCTGCTGCAGGGCAAAACCCCCAACCCCGGCGCACAAACGCCGAAGAAATATATGACCGCCAAACAGCTGCACCGCGAAGATGCAGCGAAGCACGGACGCGGGAAGATACGGAAGATGAAGGGGAAGGCGTAGGAAGTCACGAGCCACGAGTCGCTAGTGACTAGTCACGAGTCACTAGTCACTAGTCATAGCGTGGTATCACAAATGTTTCACCACGAAGTGGTGGCGGATTTTAGCCCGGTGCGCAAGCGCCGGGAAGGAAACGTATTAGGATTCCCACCCTGAAAGGGTGGTGGATAGCTGATTCCGCCACTCCTTCGGGGTGATATACAAAATCTCGCTGTCATTCCTGGGGCTTGCGCCCCAGGCTAAAATCCACCACCCCTTCGGGGCAGATATTCGCCACGTGCTTTAGGGCGTGGGCTATATTTTTCGTAATTCCGCTACACATGCCTGCACGCTGGGGATGGGATTGCTTTCGTCACCTTCGTACTCCAGGGTGGCATAGCCGTTGAAATTGATCTCCTTCAATGTGCTAAAGAGGGCGGGAAGGTCCAGGTTGCCGGTGCCGACGATGACATCCTCTGACGAACCATCACGTTTGAAGGTAAAGTCCTTGATGTGGACGCCATAGAGGCGATCGGCGAAGTGGCGGGCAATCATTACTGGATTCTCGCCGGAGTCGAGCATCCAGGCGGTGTCAAGGCAAAGGCCGATGTGCGGAGAGGTGCGGGCAAATACCGCCTCCAAGTCGCGCACGGCGCCATAGCGGTGATGGCGGCCATGATTATGGATGGCGATATTAACGCCGTACTCTGCGCATAATCCCTCCACTAAATCAAAGGCATCAGGATCCGGGTCAGCAGAGATTGCGCCAAATCCGGCTTGGTGGGCGAACTCAAATACCGGACGACACGCTGCCTCATCATTGGGCATCCCCGTCACACCGAAGGCGGTGACGG
This sequence comes from Armatimonadota bacterium, assembly GCA_038248345.1. Taxonomy (GTDB): domain Bacteria; phylum Armatimonadota; class Hebobacteria; order CAIYQO01; family CAIYQO01; genus CAIYQO01. The sequence goes on from JBBRXO010000072.1 coordinate 3,951, forward strand.
TGACGCCGCCCTCGCGATAGCGCGCCAGCGCCATCGCCACTGCCGTGGCATCATTAATGTCCAGGTGAACTCCGCATAATTCGACAGCGTCCAACCCGCTCGATAACACCGCTGAGATAACCTCGTCAGTAGTATGGTACGTGCGAAAACACCAGCTTTGCACACCGATACGTAATTGATTAACTAACATAGAACACTCCTTAAAAAAAACCTTTAAATGGGTTGTTCAACAGGAGTACCGAATAATCCTGCCGCCCAATAACAAGTTATAACTCACCGGTAATAAAGGTTTCGCTATTGACGAATCGAGGGTACTGTATTAATATTAATTTGTTGGGGAATAACTGGGTGGTTATTAAGGTGTTGAAGCAGAATAGCGCTCTCTCTTCATTGCTGGTGGTACTATTAATGGTAGCAACGATGGTGAATATTTCTGCCGATATCAATAATTTATATCGTCATAATGTCATGTTGTGATAGTAAGGGGTTTCACGCTCATTTATTTAACTGTGGTAAATAATCACTGGATGGGGTTTTACCAGGCAGTTAGCGCTGTTAATAGTGATTATTTTTATTTCAGAAATGAGGTCGTCAGATGTCCAGAAAAGGTTTTACTCTAATTGAGGTGCTGGTCGTTATTGCCATCATAGCGATTTTGGCCGCCATCCTCTTCCCCGTCTTCTCAAGAGCGCGGGGAGCAGCCCGGCAAACGCAATGTGTCAACAATCAGCGGCAGATAGCACTAGCAATTATCATGAATACCCAGGAACATAATGAAAGACTGCCGGAAGCTACTACCATCTGGTCATCGTTGAAGTTGACCTCCGCGTTACAGTCCAATACCGCTTTGTTGGCGGCCACGGCAAGTGTGATGCGTTGTCCCAACAAAACTGACCTGGCGAATGGGTACGTCTACAATGGCGCCCTCTCGGACAAAGCTCTCGGCCTGCAGAATAACTTAAATCCGTCGACCGTATGGTTGACGGCAGACGGGCAACATATCAATGCTGGCACTACCATGCCCAACGTCGCTTTCTCGCAGGATGACATTGATAATAAACGTCACGGTGACAATTACGTCTATGCCGCTCTCGACGGTCATGTTGATACAATTAAAAGCGCAAATGTAACAGCGTGGAATTTCGAAGCTGGGATAGCAAAAGTAGCGGAAAATACCGCCGCGGCTAACCTCTTCCCCGATACACCGACGACAGTGTCCTACGGAACGCCTTATACATTCGTCAGCGATCAGGGCAATGGCCCTACCACAATAACCGGCGGGGCTGTTACTCCCAATGACTACGTTATTACTACTGACGGACTGAGCACAACCATAGTTTTTAACAAATTGGACGGCCCCTATACCATCACTAACGGTACAAATTCTGTAGTGGTGACCATGGTGCCCAACAACACAGTTGTCCAGAGCGATAATGCGGAAATGATCTGGATCCCCGGCGATTCATTCACCATGGGGACGAATATCAGCCCGTGTTGGGATTCCCCTTTCACACAACAGGTTACTCTCACCGGCTATTGGATATATAAATTTGATGTCACCGTGGCGCAGTACAAGGTATTCTGTACTGCCACTGGCCGCAATATGCCGGTGTGGCCCGGTGAGGAGTACAGCTGGGCGGGCAAAACTAACTGGGATAACCCGGCGCTGCAGCAAGACCCAATCGTCAACGTCAGCTGGTTTAATGCCAAAGCCTATGCAGATTGGGCAGGGGTAAAACTGCCGACAGAGGCACAATGGGAATATGCTGCGAGCGGTAGACTGGAAAAAAATTATCCCTGGGGCGGCCAGGCAAACGATATTGACCCCTACGACGGCTGGGATGACACAAAGTGTGCTAACTATTTCAATTCCCTTTCAATGGGGATAAGTACCTGGCCAGTAGGCAGCTTCCCCACAGGAGCGAGCTGGTGTGGGGCGCAGGATATGGCAGGCAACGTCTGGCAATGGTGTGCAGACTGGTACGGTAGCAATTACTCCGCCGCCCCGGTCAGCAATCCTACCGGGCCTGCAACAGGCAATGGACACGTACAACGGGGCGGTTCATGGATCAACGGCTCCTTCGCCTACAACGATTGTCACCGTAGCTCATATCGCAACGAAGTAAAACCGGATGAAATCAGGAGCGACGCCGGATTCCGCTGCGTATCCCTGGCACCTGGACCGTGAAAACGTATTTATTTGTTTCTAGTGAAAGGGATTGCTATTGTCGATATTCAGGCTATAGCAATCCATCCTAATCATTTTCACTATGCAAAGACTAATGGTTTCTCATCCCATGTTTGTCCATTTAGCAGTCGCCCTGCCTTTTTCTTTTGTACGCCGCCCCATTGTTTGAAGAAAAATGGGACACCTGCACTCTCACACTGTAGCTTAATCTCTATAACCCATTCTTCTTTCATGGGTCGTGCTCCGGGGCCAGATTCGCCTCCGACTATGACCCAGTCAATGCCCGCCAAGTTTAATTCTCCTAAAGGGCCGAGTAATGGCTCAAGCGAGAGAAATTTAACCTTAGCACCGCACTCACGCAGGTGGTCAATTCGGTGTATATAGTCAGCGGACTCTACCGTGACGCCCATCCATATATTTTCCACCCAGGGCAGATTTTTTGATTCAGTTGCCAGGCGTTCCGCACGCTTGGTTAGGAGTTGAAAGTGGTGCCAATGCGCACTATTCATCACGCGGAACATTTCCTGAATGAAGGTAAGCGGCACGTCGACATGAAAGATATCACTCATAGAATTTACGAAGATATTCTGTGGTTTTTTCCACTGTAATGGTAAAGACAATGACTGCGGGTGGCAGGCCAGCTTAAAACCATCCACATAATTCGCCTGCCCCATCGCTTGCAGTCGCAATGCCATACGCTCTGCATAACAATGCGAGCACCCCAAACTAATCTTCGTACACCCGGTAATTGGATTCCAGGTTGATTCTGTCCATTCTATTGCGCTACTGGCCATGTTATTCTCCTCGGTAGACGAAAAACGCTTTGGGAATAGTGGTTTTGTATTCGTTCCAGCTAATGTAAGTAAAGCGGATAGACTTATGCTCGGGGTTTTCAATTATAAGCACGTTATCTAATCGTAGCTGTTTGATTATTGCATTTATATGTTTTGGTAAAAAACCATGTTCCAAGCAAAATGGAAAGAGATCAATATTGTTACGGCGCTGTTTTAGAAATTGAATTAACGCACTTTTAAAACGATCTAATTTCCGGGGAACATTTTCTTCACTATTAAGTGATAGTTGCCCAGCATATAGGAAGTCGTCATCTTCAATCGGGTAATTAGCCTCACCAGCGATAATGTCCTGCTTCCAGCATATCTCTAAAAACTTGAATAATCCTAAAAGGTTACTGCTCCCAAAGATTATCCCATATATATTCCCACTATGCTTTTTGATGGAAAATGAAACGATATAATATTCTTTGTTTATAGTTTTATATATGGTTATCATTAAAATAGATATTTACAGATACCCCTGATGCTTTACAACGGTTATCATTATTCAGATACTTACTAACCTCATCTTTAATAATAATTGGAGATCCAGGCCTGCCATCTAAATCGCCACCTGGTCCTGCGAAAAAGTCGTAGATACACACTCTCGGCTTTATAAACCTTGACAGAAATACCGGCAACCATTGACTAATATAACCACGAAATATGGCCAGTTTTAACAGAGTCCCTGTATCAAATTGCTTCTTATGAAATCCTTTGGAGACCATACCAGATACCGCCTATATAAATGTATTCCAATACGACAATTGTACCATAAGATTCGCTTTCTGCAAACATATGATTGGAGATATTCCCGCAAATCTCAATTCTCCCGCAGATACTCCCCCGCCCACGTTTCAAACGTCCCCGCTACTATCTGTTCACGGATTTTCGCCATCAGCTGTTGATAGAAGGTGATGTTGTGCAGGCTGAGGCAACGAAGCGCCAGAATCTCGCCGGCTTTCAGCAGGTGGTGCAGGTAGGCGCGACTATGATGCTGGCAGACGTCGCACGGGCAGCTCTCATCGAGGGGGTTGGGGTCAGTGGTGAATTTGGCATTGCGCATATTCAGGCGGCCACCCCAGGTGAAGGCGGTGCTGTTGCGCCCCATGCGCGTGGGCAGCACGCAGTCGAACATATCCACCCCGTGCAGCACGCCGCGCACCAGGTCGGCGGGGGTGCCCACGCCCATCAGGTAGCGCGGTTTCTCCACGGGTAGCAGTGGGGTGGTGACGTCGAGCATCGCCCACATCTGTTCCTTCGGCTCGCCCACCGAGAGGCCGCCGATAGAGTAGCCGGGGAAGTCCATTGCCACCAGCGTCTGGGCGCTGGTGCGGCGCAGCTCCTCATCAAAGCCCCCCTGCACGATGCCGAAGAGCGCCTGGCCCGTCTCCTGCCGCCAGGCGGCGCGGCCGCGTGCGGCCCAGCGGTGGGTACGCTCGGTGGCAATGGCGGTCTCCTCGCGCGTGGCCCCCCAGGCAATGGGCTGATCGAAAGACATCATGATATCTGAGCCCAGCCGCTGTTGTACGTTAATAGCTTTCTCCGGGCTCATGAAGTGATCGCTGCCGTCGATGTGTGACTTGAAGGCGAGGCCATCCTCTGATACTTTGTGTAGCTTGGCCAGGCTGAATATCTGGTACCCACCACTGTCGGTGAGGATGCTCCCGCCCCAACCCTGAAACTTATGCACACCGCCAAAAGACTCAATCAACTCCACGCCGGGGCGCAGGTAGAGGTGGTACGCGTTATTGAGGATGATCTGCGCCCCGGTGCCGCGCACCTCCGCGGGCGTCAGCCCCTTCACGGTGGCCTGGGTGCCCACCGGCATGAAAGCCGGGGTATCAATCTCCCCCGCCCGCGTAGTCAACACCCCGCGCCGCGCGCGCCCATCGGTAGCCGAAATAGAAAATTTCACAAATTCACCTCGTGAGTATTTTACCATGAAGGTGGTATCGGTGGCACGTGCCAATGCGGAGATTGGCGTCCTTCCAGACACTTCTGTTTTGACAATCTGCATCGATATCCCGTGTTACGGCGCAGCCGGCCAAATCGGGAACTGTCCTCGCGCACAGCACCCGGTAAAAGCGAGATTTGTACCTCCCATAGTTAGCCCCTTTCTTATTTTCAGCATCCGTTCGGGACTGTCCCCACCTGGTCGAAACAACCTCACCTTTCGACCGGGTGGGACAGTTCTAACCGGGTTCCAGACACGAAAACGGGTGCAAATATGGGGGGCTGGGCTATGAAAATATCGGGTGCTATTCGCGAGGACAGCCCCCGATTTTATGCGCACTGGGCTAAAAATTCGCGCCACGGCGGGCGCGGGCTACAGAGTTGGCGATCAGATAGCGCCCTTCAGGGTGCTTGATCTTATAGCCACGTGCTTTAGCGCGTGGTGCTGGGATCGAGGCCCCGTTCTCATGGGCGGGACGCCCATGGTACGATCCTGCCGGCACAATTGAGAGCTATTACCCGCCCCTATTGATTACCGTCCCGAATCTGTGTAACAATGTACTTAAGTGTTGTCTCCTTCGAAACGGACACTTTCGTGTGTGATTTGGATCGTAAGCAACGCACATTTTGGTCAAGTAAGGGAGTAGGTGAATGTTGGTAAACAGGATACTGATTATGGCAGTGGTATTATCAATTATGACGGCGATGGCGAGTGCCGGGATGGGCGTGCCGGATACGGGGATGCGCTCCCTGCTGCGGGCCGGGGATGAGATTCTTTGCGTGGGGGATTCGATCACTGCGCAGGGGGTCTATGGTGGCTATCTACAGCAGGCAGTTGACACCGCCTATCCGGGCCAGCAGATTCGCGTCGTGAATCTAGGGGTAAATGGCATGACGGCGCCCGGCGGTGTGGAAAGTCTGCGCGGCTACTTAAAAGACCATACGCCGACTGTCGTGACCGTTATGTTTGGCGTGAATGACACCGGCTGGAGCTCTAATGACGCTGAACAAAAGGCGAAGAATTACGAGACGGCGTTGAAGGCATATATCACACTGGCGCAGGAGAAGCAATTCCACTTAATCTTCTTACGTGAAACCGGGTTTTCTCATACAGCTAAAGCGGACGTCTGGGTAGCCGGTGTCAATGTGATGCTCGATCAGCTGTTAGTAGTACAGGATCGTGTGGGCCGTGAAGCCGACGTGCCGGTCATCGACGTGCATAATGCGTACTTGAAAGCGTTGAATGCCGCCTGGGCTAAAGACCCACGCTACGAATTAACCCCCGACGTCGTCCATCCCACACAGCCCGGTCATGCCGCCATGGCGGCCGAGATCATGCGTGCGTTCGGCGTCGGCTTGCCGCTGGCCGTGGGGGAGCAGCGCGGCCCGGTACGAGTAGGGAAGAGTCCTCGCGTTACCATGCAAGCGCTGGATGCCGTCGGCGTTAGCGCTGCAAATAAGAATAGCGGTAACGCGGTTTTGGAAGTGAACGTCACCAACTTGACCGGTGAGCGGATCAACGGTGAACTAAGCTGTATGTTGGCCGGTAAGAAGAGCACAAAGAAGGTTAAGCTGGCCGCCTACGCGCATCAGCTAGTCTCCTTCAATATTGACCTGGCAGATATGAAGGAACGCTGGACGGTGCTACCCGGCTACGTGACATTCACCACTAAAGATAGCTTTGATGCTGACGAGGCGCTCTTCTTCTGCTCCTCCGTTATCCCGGCAGCGCGTCAAACAGCTATTCCCGCTGATTTTCAGTTAGAGGTCCTCGATCAAAAGTCCACGCTACCGTGCCCGGTAAAAGACCTGGTCGTCTCGCGCCAGGGCGACGCGCTGACCGTCTCCTTCACGTGGATGGGAGCCAAGCGCATCCCCGCCCAGGCTGGTTTTAAGAATCGTTACGGAAAAATTATCGACACGCCGCTGGACCTGCTCTCCCGTGATGGGCAGCCGTGCGACGCCGTCGAGTTGTTTTTCGATACCCGTGGCATCCTTGAGCTCGGTCGGTTTACCTCCGATGTAGACTCTAACCCGGCAGGCATCACCCGAATCGGGATTTACCATGAATTGCAGGGTGATAAACTCGTCGCTGCAATGCAGGCACTCCCTACTACTCCTGTTGGCTCCATCCAGCCGCTTATTGTGGTGGGCAACCGCTACACGTTGACCGTTGCCCTGCCTCCGGCGCAGCTCATCGGCTTCTCGGCAACCGTCAGCGCACGGGAAACCTTCGGAACCTCCGGGAATTTCTATCGCCTCACCGGCCGCCCCAACGTCGTGCTTGAGCCGATGAGTTATATGTTGCTTGGCACCAACCAGCCACAAAAATTCTACCGCATCGGATATTGAACGTTTTTTAGATTGAACCACGATGACACGAAGACACGACGAGAAATTAAATTCTTTCTTCGTGTCTTTGTGCCTTCGTGGTTCGTATTAAAATCTCAACACCCTGCACGCATTAGCCCACACTATCTCTTCCAGCTCCGCCGCCGGTATACCCCGCTGGGCGGCGATGAATTGCAGTACCTGGCGGGCGTGGATCGGCTCTGCTTGTGCGGCGGGGACGCCGTCTAGCGCCATGAAGGGGGCGTCGGTTTCGGTGAGGATGCGCTCCAGCGGTGCGGTGCGTAGTGCGGTGTGCGCGTGGCGGCTGTTGGCGCGGGTGGCCATGCCGGCGAAACTTAAGTACAGCCCACGTTTCAGCGCCTCCTGCATCACCTCGGCGCTGCCGCTGAAGGCGTGCATAATGCCGCGCACGGGGGTCTCATCCAGACAGCGGAAGATCTCCTGCCACCCGTGGCGGCAATGGATGATCACCGGCAAGTCATGCTCTCGTGCCAGCAGCAACTGGGTGCGAAATGCCGAAACTTGCAGCTCCAGCGGAACCTGCCCGGTATGGTCCGTCCCCACTTCTCCCAGCGCCACCACCTTCGGCACGGTGAGTAACTCCGCCAGCCACGCCAGGTCGTCACCGGCGACAAAGAACGGGTGCACCCCCACCGCCGCATATACATTGGGTATCTCCGCCGCCAGCGCCACCGCCCGCCGCGATGAAGCCTCGTCCCACCCCGGCGCCACCACCGCCCCCACGCGGCCAGCCACCTCGGTCTCCCGCCCAGCAAACATTTCATTATTCAAATGGCAATGAACGTCAATTATCATTTTTTTTTCAACACAGAGGCACAGAGAGCACAGAGAGGGTTATTTTACTATGCGTTTGATTCCATTTTTCATCAGATCAACATTGAAATTCATCAAGATGCCAATGCGATAATTGGTTAGCTTCAGATAAGTCATAACCTGAGCTGAATGAACTGACAAGAGCGATTCGACCGATTTAAGTTCAATAATTATCTGTTTTTCAACAATAATGTCCGCACGGAAGCCTGCGTCGAGATTAATCCCACGGTATGTAACAGGTAATGGAACCTGTCGTTCAAACTCAATACCTGTCAGGCGCAACTCATGCGCTAAACAAGTCTCATACACACTCTCTAATAAGCCTGGCCCCAATTCTTTATGTACTTGAATAGCAGCGCCAATTACTTTCCCCGTCAGGATATTCAATTTACCAGGAATTTCATCAAATCTTACGTCCATTATTAATCCTCTCTGTGCCCTCTGTGCCTCTGTGTTTAAATAAAGACTACCCCATGTGCAATCCGCCATCGACTGATATCGCTTGCCCGGTCATGTAGGCTGCTGCAGGGGAGGAGAGGTAGGCTACTAGCGAGGCGACTTCCGATGGGGTGCCGAAGCGGGCTTGGGGGATGCCGCGCAGCAGGCCTTCACGGCGGGTCTCGTCCATGTCGCCGGTCATCTCCGTCTCGATCATCCCTGGGCAAACGGCGTTCACGGTGATCCCCTGCGGTGCAACCTCGCGCGCCAGTGCGCGTGTCATCCCCAGCAGGCCGGCTTTGGCGGCGGCGTAGTTGGCGCGGCGCACGTCGCCGGTGAAGGCGGCGTCGCTGCTGATGTTGATGATCCGCCCCCACTTGGCGCGCTGCATCCCGGCCAGTACCGCCTTGCAGCAGTGGAAAGACCCGGTGAGGCAGGTGCGCAACACTTCGTCCCAGGCGTCGGCGGACATGAAGCGCAGGTAGTTATCGTTGACGATGCCGGCGTTGTTCACCAGCACACCCACCGCCCCCAGCTCCTCGGCGATACGCTTGAAGGTCGCCTTCACCGCCGCTTCATCGGTGACGTCGAGCTGATAGCAGCGGGCACTCCCACCTGCAGCCACGACATCGGCGACAACAGCCTCCGCCGCCTCCTGCTGCGCACGATAGGTCACAGCCACCGTGGCGCCAGCCGCTGCCAGCTCACCCGCCACCGCCCGCCCGATCCCGCGCGAGGCCCCGGTAATCACCGCAATTTTGCCCATCAAGCTCATCTCCATCGTACACCACCTTATAGGTGGATTAATTCGGCGACGGGGGGGTGGTGTCCTGCAAATTGCGGTTTGGGGCAATGTTACTATGCATAGCACTGTACCACAGCATTTATATACTATACTATTGTGTTGCGGATCATAATATATAGTTGGCTTATCCCACAACCCGATTCAATGTATGACCTACTAGGGTACAATAGCTCTAAAAATGACACTAACATAGCCCCGGGCGAAACCCGGGTAGGCTTTTTGAGCACTTCACCTTGGGCTTTTTAACCCCTTTCCCGGGTTTCGCCCGGGGC
>JBBRXO010000073.1:0-13512 GCA_038248345.1 Armatimonadota bacterium
GAAAGTAAGTATTCGGTAAACCCCACCCCTTCTCCTGCTTAATTTGAAGAGGGGGCTAGTTTCCAGGCGGCGAGGTCTTCTTTGCTGGCTTTCCAGGGGAGGAAGCGGGTCAGGTCGGCGGGGGGATTGCCAGCGTTTTTTGCGCAGGCGTCGAGGTAGGCACGCAGGTAGGTGAGCGGGTTTAACTCATTTTTATCCGCGGTGAGCAGAATAGTGTAACTCGACTCTGTCAGATCTCCGCTTTTGTATGAACTGCTGCCGTAGAAGTTTTTCCGCCCCACCACCCCCGTTCGTAATAGGCGTTCGGCTTCATTATTATCGAGCGGCACCTCGAGGTGGTCGAGGAAGAGCGTCAGACCTTCCCAATGACGGGACATACTCTTTAGCTTTTTTCGAGCGGCCAACAGTAAGTTGGCGTCGGCGGCCTCCATGTCGCGGGCGCGTTCAATCTCCGCTACGTGGTTGCGCAACGCTTCATCCGCCGTGCGGAACTCCTCCGTGCCGGGTTCGCACAATTTGCGCTCATCATGAAGGTGATACAACTCCGCAATTCGGGCTATCCAACTATTTGTCCACTCAACAACCTTGTTTGGGTATTTCTTATCCACGTCAATGAAGTCGCGCCGGACATGCGCCCAGCAAAATGCGGTTCGTATACCATCGATTCCCTGATATGCTCGCCAGCGGTCGCAACTTAAGTTGCCTCTAGCATGATAGGCATTCGGATCATCCAGCCCAAATAACTTGAGCGGGACTTTGCGAGAACGCGTCGGATCGAGCACGAAGGCGACGACATCTTTGGCAGCGAATACCCACATCCACCAGCGTTGTTTAGTCTCGTCCGCATATTGCATCCAGCGTGTTTCGTCCGCGTGCCAGTGTTCCGCCTCGCGCAGGTGAATGATGTATTCATCATATAATGGGCGTAGCAGATCAGCCACTTTAGCCTGCACCCCGACTATCGTTCCGGCAGCGAAGCGGACACCACTGTGCAGCTCTAACTCGTTGAGTTGCCGGTTGATCGGTTGCCCGTGCAGGAATTTGTTCACAATCAAATTGGCCACGGTGCTAATTTCCATTAGTGCTTTGGGGAATAATTTCGCAGGCGCGGGCGCGGTGATGACGATAGGCCGATGGCAGGAACATGCCCGGCGGTATTTCGCCCGCCGATGAATCACCTTGCGGATATTGACTTCCCATTCCACGGTGTTGGAGTCCTCGGTGCCGCAGGGCACAAACTTTTCACCGCATTTATCGCAACGACACGCCTCCGCCGGCAGATCGTACAACACCTCACGCGGTGGCAACTCTTCATATAGTCGCCGACCGTGGCCAGGTGTCCCAGGCCGTTGTCCGCGCTTGGGTTTTTCAGTTAAGGGCGATAGCAGTACGTCTGTCTCCGGTTCCAGCGGTGCCGCTGTATCGTCAGTTTTTATCGCCCGGCCATGATCTTTTTCGCTCTTTTTGTCAAAAAGCATCGACTGGTACTTACGGATAACCGCGTCTTTTTGCGCGATAATCTCCGTCAGTTCGGCAATGATTTTCTCCTGTTTCGCCACTGTAGCCTGCAAAGAAACGACCAGATTCTCCAGCGTCTGGAGACGCTGCAGTATCGCTTCTAACCCCTCTGTATGCCCCGTACCGGCCATATTTACCCTCAAATATAAATTTCTTGCCCATACAGCAAAACTCCTTCTTTTGCAAATAAATATTTTTTGGGGCTAAATAGTCCGAAAACATGACACTATTGACATACTGAAGAGAGGGGGTTATTATGAATGTGGTAAACGACATTTAGATGGGGTTTACCGAATACTTACGTTGGAAAAATGTGCGGAATGTGAGGAATAATTTACGCTGATACCATCATGGTCTTAAGGGATTTACCGATTTTGCGTTTCGCGCGTTGCAGGGCGTTGTCGATCGACTTCACGCGTCGACTCAGATCCACGGCGATCTCCTGATAGGTTTTACCCTCCAGGTGACAGCGGAGCACGTTGCTCTCCAGACCGGAGAGGTCGCGTTTGATGCGCTTGCGCAGGTCATCGGAAAATTGCTGGGTGATTACTACTTCTTCGGGGTCGCTGGTGGAGGTCTCCGCCAGGGTATCCAGCAAGGTGCGATCAGAGTCGGAATCATAGAGGTTTGTATGCAGACTGACGTAGGAGTTGAGCGGGATATGCTTCTGTCGCGTGGCGGCCTTGATGGCGGTGAATATCTGCCGGCTGATACAAAGCTCGGCAAAGGCGCGAAAGGGGAGCATTCGGTCGCAACGGAAGTCACGAATAGCTTTAAACAGCCCAATCATACCTTCCTGAACAATATCTTCATGGTCAGCGCCGACAAGGAAATACGAGCGTGCCTTGCCTTCGACAATGCTGCGATATTTACAGAGCAGGTGTTCTGTGGCTAGTTCTGACCCTTCTTTGGCGTAAGCCACCACATCCTCATCGATCATTCCATGGAAATTAACGTGGTGATCACGAGCTATTGGCAACATCATTGAATCGCCCTCCACTCTAATCTGTCCTGTTCTAAATGGCCAAATTTGACCATAAACGCACTATAAATATCTTCGAATACCCGAATGTAATCACTTTGACAGGTATGCCAACGAAGAATTACAATTGCATTATAAAGACAAGCGTGAGGTTGCGTCAAGGGAAAAAAGAGGATTCGTCGGTTTTTCTGCAAAAATACCTTTTTTTCTGCAAAAATCTTTTTTATTTTGCCGTTTATACCCCGGAAAGCAGTTCGCGTACCCCGGTGCCCGGATCTGACAGACGCATAAACGCCTCCCCGACCAGCAACGCCTTCACCCCGGCGGCGAAAAGTTCGCGCGCCTGCATGGGGGCAGAGATTCCGCTCTCACTTACTACCACTCGATCACGGGGAATGAAGGGTAACAGTTCACCTGTTGTCCGTAAATCAACGTGGAAGGTCTTCAGGTTGCGGTTATTAATCCCAATAATGCTCGCCCCACTGGCCAGCGCCGTCTCTAGTTCCGCCCGATCATGCACTTCCACCAAGACATCCAACCCACATTCCTGCGCGCAAAGCTGCAGCTCCTGCAGTTGCGGGGCACTTAGCGCGGCGACGATGAGCAATACAGCATCGGCACGCCCCACCGCCTGGTATATCTGCCGAGGATCGATGATGAAGTCTTTGCGCAGCAGCGGTAATGCACAAGCGGCGCGTACTTCCTCCAGATAGGAGAGGCTCCCCTGGAAAAATTGCTCATCAGTGAGGACGGAAAGAGCTGTGGCTCCACCGCGTGCATACGAGCGGGCTATCTCTGCCGGGTGGAAGTCAGGGCGAATAAGCCCCTTCGACGGTGATGCCTTCTTCACCTCGGCGATAATATGCGGCACTGCCGTCGCCAGTGCGCGATAGAACCCACGCGTAGGTGGGATAATTGCAGGAGCTGCGACCGAAAGCCCCGCCACCTCAATGGCTTTGACTTCGAGTATTTTGGTCAGGTAGGTGGTAGATTGTGGCATGTGAATTAGTACCTGTAGCCCTCGTAGCTATCATAAACACGAGTTGTTGGCATTAATATTGGACGGGTATTACACCGCGAAGCGGTGACGTATAATAATTCCACTCTGAAAGGGTGGTGGATATCTAAAGTGGGTATTATCCGCCCACGACCCAATTAAATTTATGACCTACTAGGGTTCAATAGCTTTCAAACGGATACTAACATAGCCTCGGTTGAAGCTCGGGGTAGGCTTTTAGGGCACTTCACTTTGGAATTTTTTACCCCTTCCCTGGGTTTCGCCCGGGGCTATGTTAGTATCCCATTTTATTTGTTATGAACCATAGTAGCTCGTATATTATAGGGCTCAATCATGGTCAACGACTTTTGATTTTTGATAGTTTTATACCCAGGGCTTTCGCCCTGGGCTATATTCCACCACCCTTTCGGGGTGAATCGAGGTTAGGTTTTCTTATTACAGCGTCTCGCGGCGTAGCTCTTTCACTACGAAGCTCTCGACGATGTCGCCTTCTTCCCAGTTATTGTAGTTATCGATGGCGATACCGCATTCGTAGCCTTGCGCCATTTCGCGCACGTCTTCTTTCAGGTGCTTCAAGCTATCGAGATTGGCGGTGAGGACTGTCTCGCCGTTGCGAATTACGCGCACTTTGCTGCCGCGTCGTATCAGGCCATCCTTGACGTAGCTTCCGGCGATAGAACCCAGCCGGGAGATGCGGAATACCAGGCGGACTTCGGCGTGACCGAGGATCTGCTCTTCAAAGATCGGCTTCAACATACCGATCATCGCCTTCTCTATATCGTCTACCAGGTCATAGATGACTTCGTAGATACGCACATCGATACCGGCTTCTTCCGCGATAGCACGTCCCAGTGCCTCCATATGTACATGGAAGCCCACGATAATGGCGTTGGATGCGCTGGCCAGCAAGACGTCGCTCTCGGTGACATCCCCCACACCGGCGTGGATGATATTAACGCGGAGTTCCTTATGAGTAACCTGGCCGATGGCCTGGCTGATGGCTTCAATGGAACCGGCAACATCGGATTTGACGATGATGTTGAGGTCTTTGACTTGGCCGCTGGCGACCATGTTGGAGAGGTCTTGCAGTGATACGTGCGCCTGCAAGCGTTCCTCACGAGCCTTGAGCTGACGATCGCCCGCAATCTCGCGTGCCTTCTTCTCATCGGAGACAACCTCAAAGAGGTCGCCTGCTACTGGCACACTGTTGATACCAGTAATCTCTACCGGTGTAGAGGGGCCGGCTTCCTTGATGGGCTTGCCCTTGTCGTCGTTCATGGCGCGGACTTTACCGGAGACCATACCGATGACCAGCGAATCGCCGACGCGCAGCGTGCCTTCCTGTACCAGGATGGTAGCCACCGGGCCGCGTTGTTTGTCGAGTTTCGACTCTACCACTGCTCCAGTAGCTGGTTTATCCGCTACAGCCTTAAGTTCGCCAACTTCGGCAACCAGCAGGATCATCTCTAGCAGTTGTTCGATGTTGGTACCCTTTTTCGCGGAGACTTCCACCATGATAGTGGTGCCGCCGTATGCTTCGGAGACCAACCCGTGACCGCTCAATTCGGCTTTCACCGATTCTGGCTGCGCTCCGGGGGAGTCAATTTTATTGATCGCCACGATAATCGGCACCTTGGCCGCTTTAGCATGGTCAATAGCTTCGATTGTCTGTGGTTGAATACCATCATCCGCCGCCACCACCAGTACGGCGATGTCGGTGAGGTTGGCGCCCCGAGCGCGCATGGCGGTGAACGCCGCGTGTCCGGGAGTGTCCAGGAAGGTGATCTTCTCACCTCTTACCTTCACTTGATAGGCGCCGATATGCTGGGTGATTCCGCCGAACTCCTGCTCGGTAACGTGGGTTTTGCGGATAGAGTCGAGCAGGGTAGTTTTACCATGGTCTACGTGACCGAGGATCGTTACCACCGGCGGGCGTTTCTCGCCCTTCATCTCTACTTCCGCGCCACCAGCGGTGAGGCGCCAGCTGGCGACTTCGGCCAACTCCGCTTCATAGATTGCTTCAAATTCCAGCTTCTCCAGCACTTCCACAATCTGTTCTGGCACGATCTGCTGGTTTACTGTGGCGAAAACGCCCATGCCGATGAGCTGGGAGATGATCTGCGCCGGGGGCACATGTATGCGCTCGGCGATATCACCGACTGTCATGTTGCCTGTGATGATCACCGGCTGTTCTACCACAAAAACTTCTGGCTCTTTCGGTCCGCGGTGTTTACGGCGCCCACCACGTACCGGGGTGGCGATGAAACTGCCGCGCGTCTTCAGCCCGCCTGCCTTCTTTTCCTTCTCGGTAAAGACGGTGCGTTTCACCTTCGCCTTGTCACCAACCTTGCGCACAGTCTTGGCATCGCCAGGCGCAGCCGGGGGGGCGCCCGGGCCATTCAGCCCAGTCGCAGGGCCAGTGGGCGCAGGACGGAAAGGAGCATTGTTATTGCGGAATGGTGGGCGCTGCCCGGGGCCGCCTTGCGGCGCTCCGCCAGGGCCGCCCGGACGCTGTTGCTGTGGTGCCGGACGCGGGCGCGGTGCCTGCGGCATAGGAACAATGCCGGCAACCTTCACAATGCCGAACTCGGCATCTGGGCTTAGGCCACCATCATTCTCCGGGGTAAGCAGATTGGGGCGCGGTACACGTTTAGCTTTTAGCGGTTGGCCATTAGCATTCTGCACAGGGCGCTTTTCACCACCCGCTGCGGGGCGTCCCTCAATGGGAGGCCGTTTATCGGTTGGTTTACGCACCGGCGGGCGTGCTGGAGCCGCTGGAGCCGCTGATGCAGCAGGCGCAGCAGGTGCAGCGGCCGGGCGTGGCGCTGCTGGCTCTTGCGGTTTGGCGGGTGGCGCTACAGGAGCAACTTCAGGTTTTGGCGCTGCTGGAGGCGCTACCTCTGGTGCAGCTGCAACGGGAGCAGCTTCAGCAGGAGGTGTGGGAGGTTCGGCTGCAGCAGCGGCCGCCGCTGCAGCGTTATCCTGCGCGACAATCACACGGACGCGAGCGACCGTATCGTCATCAATCATAGTTGATGCGCTCTGAATCGCAATACCGTCAGCGGCGAGCCGCTTGATCAGCCTGTGCGGATTCTGCTTCAGATCCTGTGCCAGTTTAAAGAAGTGCAAATTTGGCAAAAAGCCAACCTCCCATGTTATACCCGCTCATCCGCCATCAATTTGGCGCTGAGTCAGACCGCCGTTCGCGGCAGGTTTGTCGCTATCTCCAGCTCGATCGCCCGCTCGGGGGTCAATATCGCCCCTCGCAATGCGCGGCGAAATGCCTGCTTACGCACAGCGTTCGCCAGGCAAGCCGGATCCGGGCATAGATATGCCCCTCTTCCAGGGCATCTTCCGGCCATATCCAACCGAACAAGACCGTCTGAATCCTTCACCATCCGCAACAGCAATTCCTGCTGGCGTCGTGTGCGACAAGCGATACAACTACGAATAGGCGTGCGATTACTCACAGCTTCATAGAATACCACGAATGCCGCATATGCGACAACGTGTATATGTTTTTTTAGGAGTATCGTTTTTAGTGACAACCCTCTGTCTTTGCCTGGCCGTTCATGGCTGGGTGAAACGGACAGGCGCTAAAAACGATTCTCCTGATGATATTTTGGCTATGCTTCGGTTGGTTTCTCCACTGCCTCCACGATTTCTGGCGTCTCAACAATTTCAGTTTCTACCACAGTTTCCACTACCTCGGTCTCCGCGCCTGTTTCTTCGGTCTCTTCCACTATGGCAGGTTCTACCGTCTCAATTGCGCCAACTTCATTGGCGATCTCAACAATCTGCTCTTCCGACACTGCGCTCATCTCGGTATTCTGCTCATCATCGCCTTCGCCGTAGAATTCGGGGTGGTCGATCTCATCCTGTTCCTTCATCTGCGATTCATTGCGGATGTCGATACGCCATCCGGTCAGCCGTGCGGCCAGCCGCACATTCTGTCCTTCTTTGCCAATGGCCAGAGACTGCTGTGTGTCAGGCACGATAACGGTTGCGCTATGTTTGTCTTCATCCAACCGCACCTCGCTGATGCGTGCCGGGGAGAGGGCGCTGGCCAGGTATCGGGCCGCATCATCACTGTAGCGAACGATGTCGATCTTCTCGCCACGCAATTCATCGACCACCGCCTGCACCCGGGTGCCGCGATGACCCACACAAGCGCCTACCGGGTCAACGTTCTCCTGCGTACTGGATACGGCGACTTTGCTACGGTGTCCGGCTTCGCGCGCCACGGATCTGATCTCCACCACACCTTCGGATATCTCTGGTACTTCCAGCTCAAAGAGCTTGCGCAACAGGCCGGGGTGGGAGCGGGAGAGCAACACATGCGGAGCCTTGGTGGTTTTTGCCACTTCCACTACAAAGACTTTGATACGCTCGCCGATACGATAATGGTCGGTGGGCATCTGCTCGGTAGGAGGGAGCATGGCGCTATCTATTTTACCCAGGCTCACGAAGATGGTGCGATTTTCCATGCGTGAAACCACGCCGGTGATAATTTCACCGGCCCGGCGATTGAATTCATCAAAGATGATGTCGCGCTCTGCTTCGCGAATCCGCTGCACTACTACCTGTTTGGCGGTCTGGGCGGCGATGCGCCCGAAGTCCTCCGGGGTTACTTCGATATCAAGGAGTTCGCCGACAGAAATCTCATCGTCCAGCTTGCGTGCTTCTTCCAGGCTCATCTGTACGTGCGCGTTTTCCACTACGTCTACGACCTCTTTGCGTGTATATACTGAAGCGTTGGAGCTATCCCAATCAATCTCTACATGTAACTCACCGGTAGAACCAAAATGCTTGCGGTATGCTGAAACGAGGGCATCCTCTATGATTTGTTCCAATATTTCAAACGGGATATCCTTCTCTTTCTGGACATCTCGCAATGCCTGTACAAAATCTATATGCATAAACGTTACCCCTCCTTTACGAGACAACGAGTGGGAATAAACCCACTCGTTGCACTACGCAGTCCCTTGAATACTCGTTGAGTATATCATATCTTCTATTCAGTGACAAGGAATATACACGAAAGCAAGCTAGAAAACAAGCCTCCCACGCCCAGAACGCCAGGCAACTGGCTTCATGAAATACCGGCTGGAGACGACGGTGATATGCGGGGCGGGCGCTAAATACGATACTATTGGCGCGGTGTTCGAATGTCAACAGTTTTTCGGGATTTTCTGCTAGAATTAACATGCCGGAAACATCCGAAGTGGAATATCGAGAAGGTGAGGAGATTATTATGTCTGATACCGAGGCGGCACAGAATATCAAGATGCTGGTCTGCGATGTGGACGGCACACTGACCGACGGAACTATCTATTATAGTGATGGCGGGGTGGAGAGTAAGGCCTTCAGCGTGAAGGATGGGCTGGGTATCCGCCTGGCTATCGAGAGCGGCCTGGCTATCGTCTGGCTCACCGGGCGCAGCAGCGCCGCGGTGGCCCGCCGGGCGCAGGAGCTGGGCGTGGAGGTGACACAGGGAGCCAGCAACAAGGACACCGGCCTGCGCGAGATTGCCGTCGCGCACCATCTATTGCTGGAGGAGATCGCCTACATTGGCGACGACCTCAACGACATCCCCGCGCTGGCCATCGCCGGCCTGCCCATCGCCGTTGCCGGCAGCGCCGCCCAGGTGCTGGATATCACCGCCTATGTCACCACATCCGAGGGCGGCAAAGGCGCAGTGCGCGAGGCCATCGAGTTCATCCTGGATGCACAAGGCCGCCTGCAAGAATCCGCCACCAACTTCGTGAACCGGCTCACCCTGGGCGATGAATCGGGGCAGTGAGGGGTACTAATTCTTACCCAGGCTCTTCGCCAGGAATTTCATGGATAGGTACATCTTTTCCGGTGCGCCAGGCATGGGGATGAAGTCGAATTTTTGATAGAACTTCGCTGCTCCCTCATTGATCGGGTCGACTATCACGGCATGGGTGCCGATGCGGGTGGAGAGCTCGTAGGAAGAATAGAGCGCGTGCATCAGTAGTTGTGCTCCGTATCCCTTCCCTTGATAGATGCTGGCAATAGCAAGACGACCGAGTAGGACTACCGGGATACGTTGCACGCGAATTTTCGGGTCGTCCAATTCAGCAGACAGTACCGAATTCATCGCCAGCGTGTAGTAACCGATTATCGTGCGCGGCTTCTCCGGCGTGGTTGCCACCCAGGTCACCCCCAGGCCGCGCGTTTGAAACTGTCGTGCATATGCATGCAGGAACAAGTTTAATGAAGGTTCGGCGCATGCAAAAGCGGCGCGATCATAGTACTCGGGATCAAGGTGTGCTATGATCACCCGTGATACCTGCCATCAACGAATTTACCTTGCTTAAATCGCTCCATAGCGGCGGTGAACCTTGGACTGGGTGATGTATCTGCCCCCAATTCTGCGACAAATGCATCCCAGTCGGCGCGTGCAAGCCGGATCGGCTCATCCTCTTGCACCACTTCCCGCGCCGCCAGTAGCATGGTACTGATGATAAAATCCGTCAAACGTAGCCCGGATTTCTTCGCCGCAAGTTCCAACAACACTTTATCTTCCGCTGAAATACGGCAATCAAGCCGCGCACTTCTATTTTTTGTGATACTCATTGTTATGACCTCTGTATAATTATACCATAGATGTACTACAATTGGTTTACATATTCTTCTTATTCATAGTGGCACCCCCCGGGTACGCAGGGGGCCCGCCTGCCTCGCAGTTCCCGCTGGGATTGAAATCCCGGCTGCCGGGCGCTTCCTCCTTCGCCATCCTGGCTACGGCGGACATGTCGCGCCGGTCGTCCGCCTTCGCGGACTTTCCTGAACCGAATGATAGCGCCCTTCAGGGTGCTTGCCGTTGTTAGCCACCTCCTTCAGGGAGTGGTGTTAGGAATTGAAACCCCGTTCTCATGGGCGGGACGCCTGCGCTCCCAGGTGGATTCAAAACCGCCAGCAGGCCCCGATGCCCACGCCTTTGCTGGTGGCTGATACGGTGGGGACCCATGCGGGCACGTCGCGGGCGGTGAGCCGCCAGTAGTCGAGCAGGGCGGGGAGGGCGAGCAGGGCGCTGAGTTCGGCGGTGCTGAGGCCGGTAGTCTGGCTGATCCCGCGCAGGTCGCCGTGTGGTTGATTGCGCAGTACGGTGAGATAGGCGGCGCTGACTACCAGGTGGCCGGCGACTACTCCTGCCGCTGTCGGGTCCATCGGTTCGCCGGGGTGGCGCGCCTCGTGGTCGCGCAGGATAGCTTCACTTAGCAGCCATTGCGCCTGGAACCCTGCGGAGGAGATCTGCAAGCGTTGTGCGGGCGACATCGGTGGCCCGGCGTAGATGAGCGAGCCATCCACCATTGTTACGCCGTACCCCTCGCTATTGGCCACGATCACGTGCCCCAGCTCATGCGCCAGCACGCCGGCGGCCACCCCGGTGAGGAAGGGCGTGGGATGATCGTTGATATCATCCCACGTCAATGCCTGCGCCCAGAGCGGCAGTGCGAGGAATGTTAAAACTACTGTTAATAGGATGCGCATGGTGTACCTGATGCTGGTGGTAGTGCTCTAACGTGAACTACTGCCCACAACTCAAAATAAATATTTGTCCAGCAAGCAATCGTGGCATGGGCGTCCCGCCCCTGCCACGATGTACCCATAATGTGTTTTTTGAACTACTAACCTTTCGATTGGGCACCCCCTTCCCGCGCCGGGAAGGGGGCCGGGGGGGTAGGTTACTCGCGTGCCGCCGCCACCACGGCCATCAGCTCTTTCGCAGTGTCAGTGAGTGCCTGCCAGTTGCCCGCCTTGATCGCTACCTTATCCACCAGCTTGCCGCCCACGCCCAGCGCCATGGCACCGGCTTTGATGTATTCGGCGGCGTTATTCACGTCGATACCGCCGGTGGGGAGCATGTTGATCCATGGGAACGGCCCGCGCAGGTCCTTCAGGTAGGCGGCACCCAGGCGTGATGCCGGGAAGATCTTGAATACTTCCACGCCCAGCTTGCGCGCAGCGAGGATCTCGGTGGGGGTGAAGACGCCGGGGAAGAAGGGCCGCCCCTGTGCCATGGTGTAGCGCACGATCTCATGGTCGAAGCCGGGGCTGACCAGGAACTCCGCGCCGGCCTCTATGGCCAACTGCGCCTGCGCCATGGTGGTGACGGTGCCCGCGCCCAGGATGATGGAGTCGCCCATCTCCTGCGCCAGTTTGGCGATAATCTTCTCGGCATTGGGCACGGTGAAGGTGACCTCGATCCCGTGCACCCCGCCCGCCCGCACTGCCCGCACCGCGCCCAGCGCCTCTGCTTCACTCTCGGCGCGCACCACTGCCACCACGCCGCAAGCCTTCACCGCGGCGATAACTTCTGCTGTTGTTCTCATTTGGTTTCCTCATTGATTGGTAAATAAAAGTCATTCAGTACCATACCATATTTCCGGTAACCCTGCCACTATCGAAAGTGGCTAAGGCAGACCAGATACAACGCAGTTCCGCTCAATTATTATGAACGGAACAGCTCTTGTGCTTAGTGTTCTTCTCACTAGCCTATCTGGGGGTGGTATTGAATTTGCAGGATGCTCCGACGATGAGACCGCCGGAGTTTGTGCCATATGTCCCCAGATTTGAGTTGGTATAGCCTACCTGGGCAGCCCAGGTGTTGTTGATTGGGAAGCGTGCGGTAAGCGCCATCATTGGTTGATTATCTTTGTTGCTCCCGCCAAACTGAAGTTCAGCGTTGAGATTCAGGCCGCCACTATATGTGGCATCAACAGAAGCATACGGACGCAAGATGGTGGAATTCGGAGCGAAGTTGTAGTTTAATCCCACCGATGCGGCAACAGCAGGATGACTCTCATTCATCTCAGTTACCTGGCGTGTGCCCACAACGTAAATGCTGGTGTCGTGGAATGAACCACTTGCATCCTGGTAGTTGATCCCGACAGCTACTTTGTCGGTATTTTTCAGGTTCAGACCAGACAACTGATATTTGGCATTAACGCCGATGGCATTGTTGTCAGCCCCGTTCTTGTCCGTATCGAAATACCCAGCTACACCGACCTCCAGATTAGTGGCGATACCGTAAACACCACGCAAAACCATGAAGTTATGATTGCTACCCATCATAAAGTCGTCGGCGATTTGCCCGTTGTTGAGCGCGGAAACTGTGGCATCGGGTAGATTCGTGCCTCCGGTAGGACCGGAAAGCGAGGGGGCGGCGAATGCTGCCATAGATAGCACGATGGTTAATGCAGCGGACACGATTGTTGCGATTTTCATTTTGTTTACCTCTTTCTTACACTGTGAAGGATTATCCTTCATCATCAGCATGTCAAATATTTTACCATTTATTGGAGATGAGAAAGTGCTATATTTCATACATATACCCCTATTTGTACAAATAAGTCACAGTCATTGTATGATGATAAAATCACCGAATGGTCAAATGCGATAAACTCCCGCCTGCTAATACTAATTAGCAGGCGGGAGTTTTGCATTATATTCAGTTGTCTGGAGAGCCTATCTCTTGTTATCGAAGCTATACACTGCGCCGAGGATCACGCCAGTTGAACTGGTGCCATAGGTACCCAAATATGAGTTGGTAATACCGGCCTCAACGTTCCAGTTGGTATTGATGGGGTAGCGCGCGGTTAAGGCATACATGGGGTTGGACTCGTAGTCGCTACCGCTTAACTGCAGTTCGGCGTTGATATTCAGTCCGCTGTTATATCTGGCATCAGCGGAGATAAATGGGCGTAGTGAGCTTGAACCAGGGGCCATATTGTAATTGAGTCCCACGGAGGCGTTGATAGCCGGCTTATCCGCATCCATCGCGCTGATCTGGCGTGTGCCTACCAGATAGATGCTGGTGTTGTTGTCGGGGATGTCACCGCGTACTCCGCCGCCATCAGCCCGTAAGGCATCGCGAGAGATGCCGTTGTTGGTGGCGTGGAATGAACCATTGGCATCCTGGTAGTTGATCCCGACGGCTACTTTGTCGCTACTTTGCAGGCCC
>JBBRXO010000074.1:0-13508 GCA_038248345.1 Armatimonadota bacterium
AGCCAGGATCAAACTCTCCAAATAATATATCTTAACACTGATTCTCATCAGCGTAAGTTACCTTGGACTTTTCGTTGACCACAGGCCCCGCATTTTCTATTTCAAGCGTCCGAACACTGTTCAGTTGTCAAGGTACATTCGTCAGCCCACCGAAATGGGCACAATAAAAAGAGGCCACCACCAAACTGGCTGGCTACCTCTTCACTTCGCATTCAACTTTATTCAAGTCTCAATGACGAGGTTTATCTTACCGCTTTTCAGACTTCATGTCAAGGCTTTAGCAGAAGTTTTTTAAGACTTCGTTAAAACCATGTTTCTGTCTGATTAGCAGGTTCGCCGTCTGGCACAAAAAAATGAGGTTTCCGGCTTCTCGTCGGTCACCTCTTCGTTATAGCACCGTTCAGTTCACCCTGAAGACGAGAGTTATAATACCTGTAATCCCTCCCCTCGTCAAGGGCTTTTACCCGTTATTTTCAAATTATCGCACATCTTCCCGATTTACCAGAAGGTTAGGCATACCACTTAGCGAATCTTTACAGAACGATAGGAGGTATTATCGTGGATTTTAGTAATTTTCATACGCCACAAATGAAGTGGCGTCCTGCGCCTTTTTGGGCGATCAATGATCGACTTGACCCGGCTGAATGTTCGCGCCAGGTTACCGACATGCTCAATGTCGGGCTTTCTGGAGTGTTCTTTCATTCCCGTTCCGGCCTGGTGACAGACTATCTGGGTGACGAGTGGTTCGCCGCGCTGGATGCATCATTAGCAACTGCGAAGGCGGGTGACGGCTTTGTCTGGCTCTATGATGAGGATCGTTGGCCCAGTGGCAATGCCGGTGGCATGGTTGCGGCGTTAGAAGACGAGTTCCGCGCCGCCTTCCTGCAGGCCGAGCTGATTCCGGCGGACTGTGCGCTGAACGAATATCCGGTAGATACAGTTGCGCTTGCTGCGTACATCATCTCACGCGATAATATGGTTATCACTTCCATCCAACGCGTCACTATTGAGGAGGCAGCGGTTCGGACTGATGTAGAACGGTTGATCCTTATCCGTAAATATGAGGAAAAGGGCTGGTACTGGAACGGAGAATCTTCTTCAAATCTACTAAATCCGAAAGCTGTGCTTGCTTACCTGCAAATGACGCACGATAAATATGCCGAGCATTATCGCGATGACTTCGATGGAGCGGTTCCCGGCATGTTCACAGATGAGCCAGCAATCCGATTTAACGGCTTAGAGGTCTCCTGGTATGATGGCCTCCCGGAGATATATCTGGAATGGACCGGACGCGACCTCTGGGCAGATCTTCCCTATTTGTTCTTCGATGGCGCTGATTGCCGTGCGATCCGTCTGCTAATTCATCGCACCATTAACCGGCAATTCACCGAGGCGTATACTAAACAGATATTTGACTGGTGCGAGGTTAATCATTTGCCGATGACCGGACACTTCGTGATTGAGGATACGCTGGAGGGCCAGCTACATTTTAACGGTGGCCCAGTAATGCCACATTATCGCTATGAGCATATTCCCGGCGTTGACCATCTGAGCCGCGAGACTGATGAACAACTTCTCACCCATAAGCAAGTAAACAGCGCCGCCCGACAACTGGGGCGCAAACGCGTACTAACAGAACTATTCGGCGTCAGTCGCCACACCAACACTTTCGCGGATTTCCGCTGGATCGGCGACTTTAATCTGGTCTTCGGCTCCAATTTCTTCTGCCCCCATCTCTCGTTATATTCAGCACGGGGACGGCGCAAACGGGATTACCCGCCCAACTGGAACTATCAGCAAAGCTACTGGAATGAACTACGCCCGCTAAATGATTACTTCGCCCGCGTTGGCGATCTACTCGCCGTTGGCGAAGCGAAGGTAGATATCCTCTTGCTTCACCCGATTGATACCGCTATGGCAGGTCATCGCATGGAAGTAAAAAGTACCCTTCAAATGCCCAGCGAAACGTTGAAGGATGCACGCGATACGGAGCGTCTACTGCGCCGTTCCCTTGACGCAATTCTCAACGCTGGCTTCGACTGTGACCTAGGGGATGAAACCTACCTGGCAGAGATGGGTGAAGTCGTCGCCGATCAACTTCGGATTGGAATGATGCACTACCGTGTCATTGTAGTCCCCCCGGCGTATACCTGGCGGCCTACCACGCTGGCATTGCTACAGCAGTTCGCCGCCGCAGGTGGCAAACTGATCTTCCTCGGCGCATTACCTACGGAAGTCGACTGCGTACCCGCGCAAGACATCTGGGTTGCCCTGGCCGCACAGAGCATTATCACCCCCTGCGCACGCGAACAAATCCAAGAGGCGATTGCTAAAGTTGCTGCGCCCTCCTTCACCCTTCGAGATGAAGAGGGGCAATTCCTCAAGAGCGTCTATCTTCAACATCGCGTGGATGGTGAACAGCAGCTGTTCTTTATTGTCAACAATTCGCGCCACATGACACAGCATTGCCGCATTATCCTCCTTGGTGGGGCAAAGACTCCGCTAGGTATATGGGATGCTCTATCCGCCACCCGGAGTGAAGCAAAGGGTGACGAAGTAGCGAAGGATCTATGCTATAGCTTCACTCTACCACCGATGGTCTCGATCATTCTGGTTGCTGGTGAAGACGCCCTGGGCGATGAGAAACCACTTGTTCAAGTGCCGGATATGTCCAACGGACACGCAACCATGTTACCAGCAGCGTGGAACTTCTCCCGTTCCGAGGAGAACGTTCTCGTCCTCGATCGCCTATCAGCATCAATTGACGGCGGCCACTCCTGGCTGTCCGAAGATATGGATTTTCGTGTACGGACAAAATTGGTAGCTCATTTCGGCCTGGGCGAGGCATTATGGTGGCAGCCATGGGTAGCAATCCGCAAGGGGATTTTCGACAGAATAGGTGGCCCGGTAACGCTGCGCTATCGTTTCACCAGTGAACTGGCAAATCCACGCGCGGCACTTGTTATCGAGGATATTACCAAGGGCACACTGACGGTGAACGGCGCTGTAGTAACGACCGATAATCCGGCCTGGCACTGGGACCACGACTTTGGAAAGGTAGATATCAGCCAATTTGTTGTTGCGGGCGAGAATGTTGTTGACTTCACCGTTGATTACGACTTTCAAACTGAAGTGGAACCTGCCTACATCGTGGGTGACTTCGGGGTACGATTATCTACACCTTACGAAGGTGTAATCATATCTGAGCCGGGCGTGCTGCGCAATGGATCATGGCAAGAGCAAGGATACCCCTTCTACTCCGGCACGATGACCTACAGCACCACGTTCCCTGCAGCGCCACAGGTGGGGCTACGCACCTTCCTGCGCTTGCGGCGTGCCTCCGGCATCCTCTTCAAGGTACGACTGAACGGCTCCGAGCTGGAGAATATCCTCTGGCGTCCACATGTGGTGGAGCTGACCAATGCGTTAAATCCAGGTGAAAATACCCTGCAAATAGATGTCATCAGCAGCCGCCAGAACTCGTTAGGGCCACTGCATGAAAAAGAAGGTGATGATAATACCTGGTGCGGCCCCAATGCCTTCGACGATGAGCGCTGGGTACGCGACGAATTCTCCTTGTTCGACTACGGACTGCTCGACGGAGCGGAGATTGTGCAGGTGGGGTAAGAGCGAGAGCCCATGGCCGCTGGGGATCAACGGCCATGGGTGCACTGGGAAAGTAGGCGGGACGCCCATGCTACGGGGCGAGCGAGACTACATTTCCCAGCAAATCCTCACTCTTCGTCATCCAAATAACCACATAATTCGATAATCCGCTCTATTCCCCACTCGGCGTGGTCACGGACTAGCGGGTCTTCATCCTGCAGCATCCCCTGCAGGACAGGCAAATTTGCTGCATCCCCGATATTGCCTAGCGCTATGCAGGCGTTGCGGAGCAGGCCGCTGCGCTTGGTGCGGTAGAGGGAGGTGTGGCGGAAGCGCTGTTTGAAGTCATTATCTGTGAGACGAAGGATTGCCTGCAGATCCGGCATCGCCTCGGTGGCGGCGAGCTTGGGGCTTCCCGGCGCCGGGACGGCGTTGTGCGGGCAGGCGTCCTGGCAGCTGTCGCAGCCAAAGAGCCTGCCCCCCTGCAACGGGCGAATCTCCTCGGGGGTAGCCCCCTTATGCTCAATGGTGAGATAAGATAGGCAACGACGTGCATCCACTACGCCAGGCGTGACAATCGCCCCGGTGGGACACGCTACACGGCAAAGATTACAGTCTCCGCAGGTGCCGCTAACCGGAATTGACGGAAGTAACGGTAAATTTGTGAGAATACCGCCAATGACGAAACGGGAACCAAAGCGGGGATGAATGAGCAAACTATGCTGCCCCACCCAGCCCAGCCCCGCGCGGCGCGCCAACTCACGTTCTGGTAATGGTGTGGCATCGACAAAAACCCGACATTGGGCATCGGTATAGGTAGTGGATATTTCACCACTGAGCTGCCAGAGAATCTCCCCGATAACTGTGTGGTAGTCCGCCCCACGCGCATAGGCCGCTACTCTCCCAACTTCTGACTCGCCTGGTTGAGGGGCAGCATAGGGCAGGGCTATGAGGAGAGCGGCCCGTGCGCCGGGCAGCAAATTCTCCGGGTGATCGCGCAGCAGCAGGTGCCGCTGCAGATAATCCATGTCCGCGCCGTAACCATGAGACAACCACTCGCCCAGCGGTGCGGCATCCAGACCCACCAACCCGGCGACCCCGGCTTCACCCGCTCCCAGTGCGCAGGCACGAGAGATCAGTTGCGCGGTATCAGATGCCGGGTCGAAATCTATCATTCCTAATCCTTAACGCAATTGGGCGCGATATATCCTGAAGCTGCTCGGCGTGCTGCTAATGCAGCCCCAACTAAGCCAACGTTTTCGCCCATCGAAGCCAACGACATGGGTATATACCGCTCATAACCAGCAAGCACTGCAGCGATATTGGGATGCAGGTAGTCCCATAGTGTATACGCCAGATAACCTTTGAAGACTATCTCACACGGATCCAGTACACGTACAATATTCATGATGCCCGAGCCGATCCAACTACCGGTCTCCTGCACCAGCCGGTGTGCCATACCATCACCGTTAGCCAACAATTCCGGTAGATAGCTTAAACGCATACAATCCTCATGCTGCGTCCAGTGCCCCTCACGCCAGAGCTTGCTCAAGCGATTTTTCAGCGCACGTCCGCTGGCCAGTGCATCAAGACAGCCGCGATGTCCGAGCCGGCAGTAGCTGTCTGCGGTATGATCGATAATCATATGCCCCACCTCACCAGCCGTGCCCATATGCCCTTCGTACAGCTCGCCGTCGATGACAATACCGCCGCCGATACCTGCCGATATCGTCATCAGCAGAAAGCTATGCTTGCCGGACAAACGTGGATTATAATGTCCTTCCGCTAATGCTGCGGCTTTGGCATCATTCAGAATCGCTACCGGTCGCTTCAGTCCCAGCATATCCTCCAGCGGATATTCGATCATATTCATCGAGCCAGAAGTTACCAGTCCGCCTTTTTCCACCATTCCGCCGATGGCAATGCCCACCACCGGGTCATCAGCAGTCACCGAGTAACTCTCCACAATACGCTTGATGTGCTCTACCACTTCCTCGGGACGGCTGGGGGAGTCAAATTTAACCTGCTGGCTCACGCGGCCATCAGCATCTACTAAACCACTTCGGAAACGCATTCCGCCTATATCGAATGCAATATCTTGATTTGCCATCTATCTACTCCGACACTCCCGTGTCACTTCAATCAGTGGAAAAAGGTAATTCTTCCCCGGTAATCCGCATTATTTCGTTTTTATCATTCACAAACACAACCGTCGGATGCCAGCTGGCCGCCTCTTCCTGCGTCATCTGCGCATAGGCTACGATGATAGCAATATCACCGGGGTTGAAGTGATGCGCTGCCGGGCCATTGAGGCATATCACCCCACTGCCGCGAGCGCCAGCGATAACATAAGTCTCCAGGCGCGCCCCGGAACGCCGATTCAACACCTGCACCCGTTCGTGCTCCACTATCCCTGCTGCTTCCATCAGGTCAATGGCGATGGTGATACTGCCCACATAATCCAAATCGGCCTGTGTTACCGTACCACGATGTATCTTCGCTTTGCATAAAGTCAATAACATTGTAAGGTTATTGTACCGTTATGGGGCGGGGAGAGCAATATATGGAATATGGCAAATAGCGCTGATATGACCCTATATTCCCAATTAACCTGCTTTGTGCCGATTGTTTCCTATTTCCCATCACTCCTTTACCGGGTATACTTACTGAATATCGGAGGGATTATGACGGCCGGGTTTGATGATCTACAATTTGGTTGGGTGCAATTGGCCGCTGGTGATGCGCAAGGGGCATTGGAATATGCGGATACAGAGCTGGAACACGAACCGCAATCCCTAAGCGCTCTCTGGCTTCGTTGTCGTGCCCTGTGCGAATTAGCGAGCTATTCAGCAGCACTTGATACTTTTCGCCTCGCCTATCAGCTTTGGCGCTCGGAAGAAGAACATGATACCCTTCCCTATTTCAGCGCAGATTTCCGCCCGGAAGAGCTACTCGATATGCTCAACTTCATGCAGGGGCATATCACATTAGCTACCGAAGACCTGATTATCCGCGCCGAGTTAGAAGAAGAATTGGGCGATTACGATCAAGCACAATATACCTTGATGGCCTTATTACAAACGGATTCGCAATCAATGGAGGCGTGGGAATTACTGGCAGACGTTCTTAGCTATTCCGACATCGATGCCGCTAATGAAGCCCTAGGACATGCGCTGGCGCTCGACCCTGATCATCCACCGCTACATGCTTTGCAGGGATTTATCCATTACCACCGCCGACGTTACCGCGCGGCCATTGCCGAATACCGCCAGGCCATGCGCAATATGCCCCTCACACCGGATAATTTTGAATTGCTGGTCTTCGCTCATCTGAAATTAGACGAGCGAGCAGCAGCATTAGAACTGGTGAAATCGTTGACCGAAGGCCTGCCGAATGATGTATCGGCTCACCAATTCGCCGTGGAGATAGCGTTGGACTGCGAAGATACTACATTGGCAAACAAATTCACCACCCACTTGCTGCGCATGGAACCCAGTTCTCCGGCAACCTACTCCTACCACGCCTGGGTGGATATCCGCAATGGTAACTGGGATACCGCCAAACGTATTCTGCACCTGGGATTCCACAAGGCGGTAGATGGCCCATATGCACTATATGATCTAGTGGATCTTCTGCTGGACGACGGAAATATTGAAGATGCACTTCGAGTTGCCGAGTACGCCGTGGAACTCTCCCCCATTGACCCGGAGGCGCATGTTGCCCACGGCAAAGCGCTACGCGAGCTAGGCGCTTATGATAGCGCACTGGAGGCTATGCAACGGGCGGCGATGCTTGACCCCGACGATCTGATATATACTACCTGGGTCGGGATCGGCTGGGATAATACCGGCCACCCGGAAAAAGCCATTATAATATATGATGATGTACTCACCACCCGTCCAGATGATGTGTGGACGCTAAGCAATCGCGGACTAGCCTACTTATCCATGCGCGACGGCTTGTTGGCTGAAGTAGACTTTACCGATGCAATCGCCCAGGATGCGCAATATGGCGCGTTATTCTTCTGGCGCGCTTGCGCCCACTGCCTGCAACTGGATTATGAAGAAGCTGAAATTGATCTATGCCGGGCACTGGATCTGGATGACGAAATACAGCATTGGCTGCAGCATGAACCCTTGCTGGATAGTATGCGGGCCGACCAACGTTTCGCAGAACTATTCCACCAGGTAGAAAGCGAGCCAGGAACATGACGGATACATGGCCCGCTATTTCACTGGCGCAGGTTGATCGTAGTAACCACCTGCTGCAGGCATACCTGGACGTCACGCCAGCAGTGCGTGCACTCTTCGCCCAACAACCAGAAAACCTGACGCAGATCGCCAACACACCGCGCGCTGGCGCCGACCGGGCGCTGCTGGTGGCAGAGTTGCTGGATTACCAGACTTTGCTCGGATCAGCTCCTGCCGCCGCCGCCAATATCCGTTTGCTTGCTGACCGCACAACACCGGTGATTACCGCCGGGCAGCAACCGGGTCTGCTCACCGGGGCGCTTTACACACCGTATAAAGCCCTCACCGCCATCAATGTCGCCCAGCGTTTATGCACTGTGCTGGGGCGTCCGGTCGTCCCCCTCTTCTGGCTGGGGTCTGATGATGACGACCGCGCCGAAGTTGACCATTGTGGCTGGCGTGACTATGCTGGCGATATTGCCACTATTCAATACCCCACCGAAGGCGGCCGACCCGGCATACCGGTGGGCGACTTGCCGCTGGGTGAAGCAGGAGCGGCAGTGCTGGCCCAACTGCAGCCGCTCCTCGCCGGACAACCATATGCCGCTCATGTTGAAAAAATACTCACAGAGACGTTGGCCGCAAGCGCTGACTTCGGTGAATGGTGCGCACGGCTGCTAACGCAACTGTTCTCCAGCATGGGGCTAGTCATCTGCGACCCACGCCGACCCGCCATGCGCCGATTAGCGAGTGAGGTATTACTCCGTGAGATCGCTGCGCCGCTAGCCACCACACGTGCATTGGCCGCCCGCGTGGAGGAGATTCATGCACTTGGCTATCACCCGGCACTCACTAAACCATTGGATGTGTGCAATTTCTTCCTGCTGGAGGGTGGGCGGCAACGGGTGACCTTCACCGAGGGACAGTTCCACTGTGCTGGTATCAGCTATACTCCCGCCGCGATGTTGCGCCTCGCCACCGAATCCCCCAATATTCTCATCCCCAACGCGGTACTACGCCCGCTAGTGCAGGAGCATATCTTTGGCAGCAGCGCTTTCATCGCCGGGCCTAACGAACTATGCTACTGGGCAGAATTGGCGCCAGTCTTCGCCGTGCTGGACATCCCCATGCCCGCAGTCATCCCCCGCGCTGGGGCCACGCTCACCCGTTCACACGCCGTCCGCGCACTGCGCCATTGGGGAGCGGAGCCCGTTGACTTACTACATAAATATGAGGAGCTACGCGCAACCCAGCTTCGTGCCGCCGCCCCACCGGAGAGCGCGCTAGCATTCTCCCGCGCGCGATTGTTAGTAGATGAGTTGGGCGCCACGCTGGAACACGCTGCCGGTGCCGTGGATGTCACACTGGCGCAGTCGGCCCAGGGGATGCGGCAACGGTTGCTGAATGAAGTGGAAAAACTGGAACACAAAACGCTGAAAGCAGTAGACCGCCGCACCGGCGAGATCACCGCCAAACTGCAGCAAACGCGCACAGCGCTCTTCCCCAATAACGGCCTGCAGGAACGCACGCTCAATCTTTTCAGCGTTATGGCGCACACCGGCCCAGAAGTGGTAGATGTGCTGAAGAACAAACTGGATGGCAATGAAGGCAAACACGTCTTCATTGAACTTGAAAATTAAACCACGAAGACACAAAGGCACAAAGGCACGAAGAAAGATATCTCTCTTTGTGCCTTTGTGTCTTCGTGGTTAATGAAAAAATACTACTTCCCGAATATCCCCAGACACTCTTTCAACTGCTTGCGGATTTCGATTTTCTGCGGGCAATGCTCTTCGCAAGCGCCACATTCGATGCAAGCATCAGCTTTTTTGCCCTTCACC
The DNA here is from genome assembly GCA_038248345.1 of Armatimonadota bacterium. Lineage (GTDB taxonomy): Bacteria > Armatimonadota > Hebobacteria > CAIYQO01 > CAIYQO01 > CAIYQO01. Next base: position 9,638 of record JBBRXO010000074.1, read on the forward strand.
CAATCATTGGCCCCAATCTGATCATAGGCTTGCTGGGCTGGCTCTTTGATGCCGTAAACTCGACGCTGATTCATCGCCGCGAAGATGGCCGGGATATTCACCTTCTCTGGACAATACGGAAGACAGTAGTTGCAACCAGTACAATACAACTCCGCCAGGCGCTTGTTCTCCTCCATGGCGGCGTTGATGCCAGTTACTTCCGTTTCGCTCAACGGGGCGGTGTTGGAGGCAATGGCGCAATTCTCTTCCACCTGCTCCAGCGTGCTCATACCGCTGATGGCACAATCGACATTCTGGTTGGCGAAAACAAAACGCAAGGCCAATTCGGCGCTGCTCTTCACCTGCACACCCAGTCTCTTCGCCATTTCCGGGTCCATACCCGCGATGCGCCCGCCGCCAACCGGCCCCATGACGACAGTTCCCAGTCCCTTCTCTTTCGCGTAAGCCAACCCGGCTTCATTGGAACGATCGAGCAGATTATACTGGCACAGCACTGAAGAGAATATCCCCAGGTCGACGAGTTTCATCATTACTTCCGGCTTATCGTGGAAGCTGAAGCTCAGGTGCTTGATCAGCCCCTGTTCTTTCGCCTTCATCGCATCTGCCACCGCGCTCTCCCAAAGTTCATGTTCCAGCGACTTCTCGCCGATGCCGTGAAAATGGTAGACGTCGAGGTATTCCACATCCAACTTCTTTAACTGCGTCTCCAGAGTCTCCAGCAGCGGGCCATTGAAAGGGTACTTGGTAGACAGGTAAACCTTGTCGCGCCAGCCTTTCAGCGCTTTACCTACGGTGTTTTCACTGATGCCATCGCAATAGAACCAGGCAGTGTCGATATAATTCACCCCTTGCTCAAATGCCCGATGGATCATCGGTATCGCCAGTTCGTCATTTACGACGTTCTTGCCATCTACACTCATCATCGGCAGGCGCATGGCGCCAAAACCCAGACGGGATATATTCATCCCAGTATTGCCAAATTTACGGTATTCCATTTTTCCCCCCAGATTTTTCTCTGTTGTAATATTCAATTTCGCCACGTAAAAGTTTTTTCCTGCAAAAAAATGAGGACTAATTACGAATTACTAGGGGCCTCGTAATTTGTAATTCTCAATTCGGAATTCTGCCACCCAAACGCATTCGTTTAGCTTATTTTCCACGTATACAATTCTCAGATATCTGGTAAAATAATGTGGGAGGGCAGAAAAATGCGAAGAATTTCATTGTTGTTGCTGCTACTTGGAATTGCAGTTTTTATATCAGGATGCGGTGGGCGATCCAGCGGGTGGCGAGCGAAGATTACAGATACCGAAGGCAAGCCGATAAATCGGGCAAAACTATGCGTCTGGCAGTATCCGCTAACGAGCAAAAATCCCGACCAGGAATTGGGACAGATAACTTCCGCCTGGAGCCAGGGCAAGCTGGCAATGCGCGGATGGTTTTTCTATAGCGGTACGGATGGTAATGTTATCTGTAACGGCATTCCGGTAGGGCGTGAGGTAGTAGATGCCTACGTCCCCGGCTATACCGTGCGCTCCCCCAGGCGCGACCGGGTACGTATCGTATGGCGACGTGACCGCAATGGCCATGTTGAGCGGACATACGAATACCAGGATAATGATAACTACGTCTATGTGCCGCCGGTGACGTATTCTCACTGGAAACCAGGCGAATGGTTGGGTGTTATCGTCACCGCTGAAGGTTATGACCCCTATTCTTTTACTTTCAAACCCGATAGTGAAAGCGGCAGTTTAGGGACAATCCAGATGATCAGAGCGGATAACATGCCAACCACATTACCGCCGGCATCTGCAGAAAATAATGGAGGATAATAACTCCTCGGTCTTATTCTGAACGATCTGCTAACTCGTAGGGGCGTGCAATGCACGCCCCTACGAGTTAGACTGCGTGTTGCTGCTGCGTCTTCACCGCATTGTATTCCTTACACGATAAATGGTACTATTGAATCCTCAAAAAGCTCATCTACTACTATGAAAATACCGCTGAAAGAATATTATGACATCCTGGTGAAGTACCTGCGTCAGCAGCGGGGGCGCTTTGCGTTGCTGGCGGCGCTGATGCTCACCAGTATCGGCCTGCAGGTGGTGAATCCGCAGATAATGCGCTATTTCATCGACGCGGCAAAAAGTGGCGCTACCGGGAATGCATTGCTTATCGCGGCGGTGTTGTTCATCAGTCTGGCTATCATCCAGCAATTACTCTCCGTCTGGGCTACCTACACCGGTGAATATGTCGCCTGGGTGGCCACCAATGAACTGCGCAGCGACCTGGCGGAGCATTGCCTGGATTTGGATATGGAATTCCATAACGAAAAGAGTCCGGGCGAGTTCATCGAGCGTATCGAGGGTGACTCGCTGGAGTTTTCTAACTTCTTCTCGCAGCTGGTGCTCCTAGTGGTGGGCAATGCGCTACTTATGCTCGGCATCCTCGTAGCATTTTATCTAATCAACTGGCGGTTGGGCGTCATCTTTACGTTTTTCTCTATTGTGACTATGCTGGCGCTCAACCGCGTGCGCAATGTTGCCGTACCGTACCAGAAAGCCTTCCGTGATGCCAATACTGATCTATTCGGTTTTCTGGAGGAACGGCTGGCGGGAACGGAAGATATCCGCTCCAGTGGTGCGGTGAATTTTGTCATCAACCGGCTGCTGCAGTTGCAACGGAAGATCTTCCTTTGCTGGACGGATGTGTCGCTGAAAATGATCTGGGTTCGTATCACTGCCGGGTTATTACTTGCAGGTGGCTTCGCCGCTGCGTTCATCAGTGGGTATTACCTGTACCGCGCCAACGTTATCACGCTGGGCGTCGTCTATATTGTGATCTACTACACCAGTCTGCTGGGGCGGCCTATCCGTGAGATCACCCAGCAGGTGGAGAACCTGCAGAATATCGGCGCCACCGTAGAACGCATGGCAGAGATTCTGGGGCAAAAGGGCACAATCACCGATGGGCCGGGGGCGAAAATCCCCTCACCCGCGCCGCTGCCGCTGGAGTTCGCCCATGTGAACCACTCGTATGTAACAGAGAAGCAGGTGCTGCATGACATCTCCTTCAAATTGGAGAGTGGCAAAATCCTTGGATTGCTGGGACGCACTGGCAGCGGCAAGACGACATTGGCACGGCTGGTCTTCCGCCTGTACGATATCAATAGCGGCAATATTCTGCTGGCAGGCACAGATATCCGCGAGCTGAAGCTGGAAATGCTGCGCCACCGGGTGGCTTTCGTCACGCAGGACGTGCAACTCTTTCAGGCCAGCGTGCGCGACAACATTACCTTCTTTGATAACAGCATCCCGGATAAACGAATAATGGAAGTGATCGAAGCGCTGGAACTGGGCGAATGGTTCCGGGCATTGCCCAAGGGACTGGATACCCGCCTGGAGACAGGCGGGCGCAGCCTCTCCGCTGGAGAAGCACAGTTGCTGGCCTTCACCCGCGTCTTCCTGCGCGACCCGGGACTTGTGATCCTCGATGAAGCCAGTTCGCGCCTGGACCCGGCGACGGAGCAGCTAGTCGAGCGTGCTATTGATAAACTGCTGGAGAACCGCAGCGCCATCATCATCGCACACCGGCTGGGTACACTGCACCGTGTCCACGATATTATGATCCTCGAAGAAGGAAGCATCGTAGAGTGTGGTGACCGCAAGGCGCTGCTGGCGGACGAGAACTCCCGCTTCTACTCGTTGCACCAGACAGGACTGGAGAGTTTACTGGTCTAATGACAACGACAACCATGAAAAGCTCAATACCGACTACCAGCACACGCCCCACCTGGTGGATCATCTGGCGGCTGATACGCTTCCGCTACGGCATCTTCCTGCTTAATATGGCCAGCATGACCTTCCTCATG
>JBBRXO010000075.1:0-13407 GCA_038248345.1 Armatimonadota bacterium
GATGCCCGCCGAGGGCTATTCCTTCATCGTCAACGCTGGCGGATTATCCCCCGGCATGGCCACCTTCCCGGCGGCCTTTTATAATATCGGCAATGCGCAGCGGGTGAAAATCCAGGCCACTATCGGCGCGCTACCCGCGCACACCGCGTATTTCGCCTATCTGGTGCAGGGGTCCGGCACCGAGAATGTCCCCATCTGGGGAGTGCTGGATACTGCGGATAGCGGCACCCTGTACATAACCATTAGCGGTGCCCAGAGCTACACCGTGTCAGTTAATCAAGGCGTATTCTGGTTGCCGCGTGCGGGTGGGCTGCAGTTTTTCGCGCCCGCCGCATTGCGCTTCGTATCAGATAGCACCGACATCACGCTGTTGCGAAATATCGGGCCGCAGGGGAATTCGTTATTTCTGAAGGTGGCGGGCATCGTTCAAAGCACCCTAAGCCACACCTTTCCGGCGGGGCTGGCCATGATCAGCCTGCCCCTCACCCCGCAGGAGACCGACGCCAAAAAACTCTTCGACCCAACCAATACCATAGCTAACTTCAAGCTCGCCTGGTTTGATCCTACTTTGCCCGCCACCGGTGACCAATACCGCCAATATCCGGCGATCGGTCCCCTCACCGTTGGGCAGGGGTATTGGGTATCACTTCCCGATATGCGCAAAGTAGATATGGCGGGGTTGCCTCCTACCGAGGCGCAATCGAGCATGGTGCTGCAACCGGGGTGGAACATGATCGGCAACCTGTATAACTATACCGTCAACCCGTGGGCGATGACGGTGCAGAGCGGCATCATCAGCTATCGCCTGAGCGATGCCATGACGAAAAACCTGGTCAGCCCGGCCTGGATGTATAACAGCGCCACTGCCGGATATGAGGCGCACAATACCCTGCAACCGTGGGAGGGCGCGTGGCTCTACAACAAAACCGGCGGCACCCTGACACTGCGCCAGGACGCGGCGGCGCGCAGCCGTAGCCTGGGTACCGATAACACCACTACCATGAAGTTGCTGACCGCTGGCGGCTGGGGAATGGCGTTGCAGGCACAATCAGGGGTGGGTAGCGACATTATATATCTGGGCGTTTCGCCCAAGGTGAGTAATGGCGTACACGGCCTGGATTGGCTGAAGCCCCCCAGTATCGGTGCCGGGACGCGCCTGGCCTTTGTGCTGCCCGCGGCCCGTACCGCTGGCGCTGCCTATGCCAGCGACATCCGCCCGATGGTGACGATGCCGGAAACCAGCTGGGAATTCCAGGTGACACCCACCGGTACGCAGGCAATTGTCAGTTGGCCGGAGTTCCCCCGCGAGGCCAGCGGCTACCGTTTCGTGTTGGAAGATTTGACCACCGGCGGTAAGCAGGAGATGCGCACCACCGTGAATTATCGCTATACCCCAGGCAAAAACGAGACTGCGCGGAGCTTCCGCGTGCTCGTGTCGCCGCGCACCGGCACCCTGCTGAACTTCACCAAATTGCAGGTCACCATTATCCCGCGCGGCCTGCAGGTGGACTTCGCCCTCAACACACCGGCGGAGTTACAACTCGAGATTCGCACGCTGGCCGGCAAACCCATCCGCACCCTGATCGTCCCCGCTGGTGAGAAAACCGTCATCTGGGATGGCCGTGACACAGCCGGCAACGCCGTACCGCACGGCACCTACCAGCTGAACTTCACCGCCCGCACCCCCGAAGGAGCCGTGACCCACATGACATCACTGGGAATGTTGAAATAACGACGGACGTAACGTGGGCTTCGCCCAAAATCCAATTGTAGGGGCACAAGGCTTGTGCCCCTACTTAAGCGCTAACATGGTCTTCACCCGCTTTTTCCTGTAGAATATTTGCAATCACTTCAACCGGTATTGCTTTTGTGAGGGCGCGCGTGGCGCGTGTCCTTTCCGGGGGCTGGAAGTGAGTAGAGGATTTTATAATGGCAACAAAGATAGCAGTTATTGGCGCGGGAGCCTGGGGGACGACGCTGGCCCGGTTACTTAGCGGGAATGGGCATGCGGTGACGCTGTGGGTGCGCGAGGAGGAGCTGGCCGCGGAGATGGCACAGACGCGCGTGAACAGCGCCTTCCTGCCCGGTTTTACGCTGCCGCCCGAGCTGCAGATATCCCACGATCTTGTCGCCGCTACTGCCGATGCCGAGTTGCTGGTGATGGCGGTGCCCAGCCGCTGGATGCGTACCAGCGCGGCCGAATTGGGCCGCGCACTGCCGGCGCACCCGCCAGCGCTGGTGACGGTGACCAAGGGGTTGGAGATTGAAACCGGCAAGCGCATGAGCGAGATAATCGGTGAGGAGATTCCCGCGTTGCCGGCAATTGCCGCGCTCTCTGGGCCGAACCTGGCGCTGGAGATTGCCGCCGGGCAGCCCGCCGCCACGGTGATCGCCAGTAGCGATACCGCACTGGCGCAGCAAGCCCAGGGGCTGTTTAATGCGCCGCATTTTCGTCCCTATACCGGCTCGGACATCATCGGGCTGGAGGTGTGCGGGGCGGTGAAGAACGTGCTGGCGATTGCCACCGGCATCTGTGAAGGGCTGGGGTACGGCGACAACACCCGCGCCGCGTTGCTCACCCGTGCGCTGGCGGAGATTTGCCGGCTAACGCTGCACCTGGGCGGCAAAGCGGAGACGGTGAGCGGCCTGGCCGGGGTGGGCGACCTGCTGGCCACCTGCGCTAGTCCGTTGAGCCGCAACCACCGCGTGGGGTTGGCGATCGGGCACGGTGGCGATTATCGTACCGCGCTGGGCGACAGCGGCCAGGTGGCCGAGGGCGTGCCCACCACCGAGGCAGTGGTGCGGCTGGCGCGCCGTCTGGGCGTGGAGATGCCCATCTGCGAGCAGGTTTACCAGATAATATTCGAAGGCGCTTCCCCGGCTGACGGCGTAAAAATATTGATGTCACGCGCGCCGAAACGAGAAGAGTGAAAACCTTCCTGCGACAACAGTGTCAAATCAGCTATACATCCCAAGTGAAAGGCAAATAGAAATGAATAAACAGCATCTCGTGGCCGCGTTGGCAGCGTTCTCCCTGCTGGCGTGCGGCCTGGCCGCCCAGGCTACCCCGACGTTGGCGGGCCCCAGTGGGCTGGCAGTATTGCCGGATACCACCACCACCGCGCCGGATTATCTCGACATCGCGCTGGATTACCACGCAAGTGACAGCGACACCGGACTGGATGGCGTGACCGCGGCCCGTGGAACACTGGGCATATCGAAGAATTCGGAGTTCGGCATGAGCTATCGAATGCTGCAAGGCGCGACCAGCCATACCACTGACTACGATATCAACTACAAGTATACGGGCAAAATTGCTGGCACCCGGCTGGCCGCTGGCGCGCAATTCTTTGTCATTGACAACGAAGCGAGCGGCACCGGCGAGAATACCCGCGGCGCGCAAATATATGTGGCAGCCACGCGCGAACTCACCCGCCCGCGTACCCATTTGCCGGACACTGACCTCACCGTGGGGGTAAATTACACCTCCCTGCACAGTGGCACCGGAGTGAACCCGGCGGCCTTCCGCCCCTTCGCCACCCTCTCCGTGGATATGCCCGCACAACTGAAGCTGAACCTAGAAGCGCAGGCAGGCAACGGCAACCTCGACAGCAAGCCCCTCACCAGCGTATCCGTCACCCGCAACCTCGGCAAAGGCTACGCCGCCCAGGCGGGGATGAGCAACCTGAAGAACAACCTCTTCGGCGGCGACGACCAACGCCTCTTCTTCGGCATCAGCTACCACATGTACAACGGACTGGGAACGAAGTAGGAAATACTGTGCCAGTATCGGTTGACTTACCCCCCCCCCCCCCCTCCCGCGCCGGGGAGGGAGGGGAGTAAAACCACGGTCATTGGGGCACGCATAACGAAAATGGAAACTCCTGAATATTGTGACCGGAATGTCGTTTTTAGTGACAAGCCGTCCTCCCGGGACCAGCCGTGAACGACCATGCTGGCAGGCCTCCGGCCAATCGTTCCCGTCCGAAGGACGATCGGCGTAGCCCACTAGCCCAGCCGTTCACGGCTGGGCGAACAGGACGGGAGCTAAAAATGATAATCCAGATGTTGTCTCCGATATGCATACAATCACCTACGATGTGGTATACTAAATAAGTCACAGTGACCACGTGGGGGCGCAATTGGTTTCGACGGGGATTTGCGGTGGCGTTAGATGCGAGTCGAGTCGCCTGGTCTCGTTAAAATGGGCAAAAAACAATAAATGCCAATAACAACAACACACAGCTCGCGCTCGCTGCCTAAAAACAGCTAGCAGAGCATGGTAGCTACGGCTACCCGTCTCCGTCCGTGCTCGAATCGGTAGGTCACGGCGAGGCGACAAAAAAATCCGATTATGCCGGCCACTTCCGCTCTGTAGTGCGCCGAAAGAAAACAACCAGGGCTGGTGGGGTGGACGCTGACGGAGACGCTCCCCCCATAAGAAAATTCTCCGCCTACACTCGTAGAAGCTAACGTGGCCTGGTCTTCGGACGGGGGTTCAACTCCCCCCGCCTCCACCATCCTTCGCTAAAGCTACGGCTGGCAAGCCGTGGTTTTAGCGAAGGATGGTGCGCGCCATAGCCCGAAGAATGAGGGCGACGGCGGGCTGTTTACCTTTTAACTTAGTGATTTGATCCCTAATACTACGGCTGGCAAGCCGCTTGCTTGAATTCACAGAAACTCGTACAATATCAGCCAATGAAGTACGTCTACATAATCCAAAGTATCTCACAACCTGATGAGTACTATACCGGCATCACCGATGACTTCAACAAACGTCTGAAAGCTCATAATGCCGGCAAGTCCTTCCACACGACGAAGCATTTTTCCTGGAAAGTTGTTGTGGTAATCTGCTTCGCAGATCGCCAACGAGCAATCGACTTTGAACTGTATTTAAAATCCGGCTCTGGGCGTGCCTTTGCTCTCAAGCATTTTCGAAGTCGATAGAGATAGACGCAATCTTTATCATCATTAAGACAATATGCAACCAATCAAACCAACCATGCTAAACAAACTCTGTACGCGCCCTGTGGCTATTTCAGGGGTACTTGGCGCCTACGCGTTGGATTTGGCCTTGATAATGATACTCATGGATGTAATCACACTTCCGGCTATTGTCGCGGATAGGTGGTTTTTGCTGTACTCACCCATTGCGTTCATCTCATCCACACTGCTGGGGATTATCATCGGTATGGCCATATTTTGGCCGTTAGTCAGAGTCATCTGCAGTAAAATCAACGGAGCGCCACTGCGGCCTGGCGATCGAGTTATGATATTGAGTGGTTTATACAAAAATAGCGTTGCGGTTGTTTCCGGAAAAATCAAAGGGCAAGGTGGTTGGGAGCTTGCGATACTGAATTTCGGTTCAGAACAAAATGGGCAAACTGGTGTATATGAGGAATATGAATTGCTATGGATCGGAAGAACCGAATCAGATTAGGACTTGTTGTGCTTGAACAATATCAGCGATATCTGCAAATTCCAGAAGAGGAGAAAGAGTCTATCTTTATGTCGTAGACATTGGACGTACTACTATATGGCCACGAAAGAACTCCGTCAAATGCTCTTTCGAACGCTCACCGCGGGCGACGCTCCAGACTTGTGCTTCGAATTCATCTTCGGTTGCTGATAGATCGAACCCATTGCAATCAAGAAAGACAAAGGCAACCATGGCACCAACCCGCTTATTCCCATCAATGAAGGGGTGATTGGTGACCAGGTGGAACAGATAAGCTGCCGCCATCGCCGGCACATCGGGATGCAACAACTGCTCGCCAAATCCTGCTAACGGCATGGCTAATGCGGATTCAAGCAACCCCTCGTCTCGTATGCCGGATATGCCGCCATAACGCAGGATCATATCCGCATGGATGATCAACGCGTCCTCGCTAGTCAGAAACGTGACGTCCATATATTAACCCGCCAGCTTCTTCAGCATCCGCGCATAACGGGCATTGCCTGTCGCGAGCGAGGCTTCAATCTGGGCGCGTCGATTACCTTCCTGAACAGGTTCAATTATCAAGCGTGTGCCATCCGTTATAATCTCCAGTGGCGTATCATCGTCGATCTTCAGCAAGTCCAATATCGAACGGTCAATGACCAGGGCACGGCTATTGCCATGCCGTGTCAACTTTTTGATCATCGTGTTTCTCCTCATGGTTAATGGTAGTACATTGTATCACCATTTCTCATTTTTATCTATCTCAATATGACATCAATTCGACTTCACATCGGTAGAGCACTTTCTCCTCTTCTTCCCGACTATTCCCAAGCAGGCGAAACCTCGTGAATCTGCGCCTGCCGAATGCTGCGATGCGCTATTTTCGCGCCGGGCATTAAATGCTACACTTGTAGCTCGCATCAATCTCGTCCAATGGAGCCTTTTTATGATAGTATCACCCCATTTCGCCGCTATAATTGCCCGCGTAGGGAAGCTTGCCCAGACTGACGACTGCTGGGAATGTGGCGTCTGGTCGGCGCGCTATTGGGTGGTTGAGCATCGCCAGGATCCGTATCGCCCCAATGTCTTTATGGTGATTGGCGACTGTGGTATCCCCCGTATTGATCAGTCAAAACCGTCATATTCGGCTACTGATGTCCTGGAACACCTGTTGCGGGCGATGTTGAAGCCTGCCAAGGGCATCATCGCGCCACGACGCCCTGCGCGTATATATTGCGCAGATGCCGAGGTCGTCGCGCTGCTGACGCCGTATATGTCGCAACTGGGGATCTCCTGTGAGGTTCGGGCTACGTCTGCCGAATGGCGCAAGCATCAATATGGGTTTGAACTAAGCCTCAATCACGGGAAGGAGCAGTTGGCCGGATTAGCCACTATTCCCGGGGCGTCCCTGGCTGTGCAAGCTCATTTCTACGAACTCGCGGTGGCATATCATGAGCTGAAACCCTGGCGGACCATGAACGATGCACATCCGATGGAAATCCGGTGTCCTGCAACGAGCGCACCGCGTTATGGGGTGGTGATAGGGAGTGGCGAAGAAGTTTTCGGGCTGGTAGTATATGACACGGAGGCGCAGGCGCGTGCGATCATACATGATGAAAATCCTGATTCGTATAATTCGTTGCTCTTTTTTTATTCTAAGCAGACAACCATGAGTTTTGAGGATCTGGATGCCATGGCTGAACATGGGTGGGCTGTGCCCGATCCGGAGGCCTATCCCATTCTAGGACGATCGGTGGACGGCAATATCCTCCAACCCGGCTTAGCTGACCTGGTGTGGATGGAAGGCGCGCTGGGCGCCATATTGCAGTATTTACGCGAGCATATACAGTTGGACGGCCGTAAAATTATACCAACAGAACTGACCTTGCCAGTGCAAACGACCAGCGGAATAATCTCCGTGGCGTTACGCCTTCCGGCTTTTCGATAATCCGTAATAACACCTGCTCTGCGGCGTAGGCATTACTGCTTAGGCCTCGTCCCCTACTCACCGGCTATTACCGAATGGCCGAAGGCGTAACGCCATTGACAAACAGGACGAGGAGTATTATTATGAACTTAATAAACGCTATTTAGACGGGGTTTACCGGATAGCTATATGAGGAGTTATGTTATGAGACTAACGTTTTGGGCTCTCGCCTGCGTACTTTTGTTAGGAGTACTGGGGGCGCAGGCGGTGCCGGCGCCGGTTATTTACCAGCTTTCACGCGACACGGTGTGGCACCTTGGGGGCACTCCTATCACCATCAGAGGGGAGAACCTGTTGGGCACCTCGAAGGTAACCATCGGCGGGCTTGCGGTGACCTCTTTGGTGGTTACTGATTCTACGGTCACCTTTATGTCACCCGTACAGGTACCGTCGCCGGTGACTAACCCGGCCGTGGCCTACGCTATGGTTGACCTGGTGCTGACGGCGCCGGGCGGTACGATTATCATGCCGAAGGCGATCCTGTTCAATCCGCCGGCGGGCACCGGCGTGACGGCGAAGGGGTCGGACTGGGCGGTGTTGGCTGAGGCGGTGGTGACAGCAAATCCACCTGCTATCACGCTCAAGTGGCCACTGGAGACTCGGGCCACGGGTTATGCTATCTCGCGGAAACTGCGCACGAAAAACAGCTGGACGCCCGTGGGCACCGCCGCCGGGAACACAACGTCATGGACCGACACGGTGGTGGCAGTCGGGCAGGCGTATGAATACCGAGTGCAACGCACCACGACGATCATGGCTTATCCGGCATCATGGGGCCGAAAGATGCTCACGCCGCTGACCAGCTATGGCTATGTCTATGCTGGCATCGACATGCCGTCGGTGGATCATCGCGGTACTGTCATCCTTATCGTGGATAAGACGATAGCGGGGCCGTGTAGCGCAGAATTGGCCCTGCTACAGGAGGATATCATTGGTGATGGCTGGTCGGTTATCCGTCATGACGTAGCCCGCGGCACAGTCAACATTGACAAGGGACCGGGTGCATATGAGCCCACGGGGGCTCCAGCGGTGAAGCAACTTATTGTGAATGATTATCAACAGAATCCGGGGGACGTGAAATCGGTGTTGCTCTTTGGTCATGTTCCGGTACCGTATTCGGGCAACTTCTCCCCCGCTGGCCACGCGGATGGACACCGTGGCGCCATGCCTGCCGACGTCTACTATGGCGACGTGGATGGTGTCTGGACGGATAATGTGGTGAATGCCGAGATCGCAGATGCCAAATCCTATTACTTTACCAGCTGGAATGTCCCTGGAGACGGCAAGTTTGACCAATCCTGGATTCCGTCCGATGTGGAGTTGGAAGTAGGGCGCGTGGACCTGTCGTCCATGGGGGCGAATGAAGTCGCGCTGCTGAAGCAATATATCACTAAAACCCATAATCACCGCTACGCGCTCACCGTGTTGCCGCGCCGCACGCTCATCATGGAAGGGTCGGGTGACGATTGGAATGGTCTGAGCCAGGGCGGCTGGCGCTCCTGGTCGCCACTGGTTGGCGCAGGCAATCTGGACTCGGGGTGGTTTTATCCGAAACTCGTCACGAATAAAGAGGCGTATCTCGGCCTGTGCGTGACGGGAAGTGGCGATAACGGGCGCGTAGGATCGGGAGACCGTACCACGACGGTCTATAGTCGTGATTTCACCAACGCGGATATTAAAGTCGCTTTCTGCACAACCTGGGGCAGTCATCACGGCGACTGGGATCACCCGCAAAATCTGCTGCGTGCGCCACTGACCAGCAGCTCCAGCGGCCTCACGAATGTCTACGGCTATTTCCCCTCCGGGTACATGCACACCATGGGGCTGGGCGGCACGGTAGGTGAGGCGATTCGTCTGAAGCAAAATAACACCGCCACCTATGCGCAATATGATCCAGGGAACAGCGGCGGTGTACATATCGCGTTAATGGGTGACCCCACGTTGCGCCTGTTCGCGGTAAGCCCCCCGTCGGCGCTCACCATCACGAAAGACGGCAAGGACCACCCCGTGTTAGCCTGGCAAGCCTCCACGGATAACGCGTTGCTCGGTTACTACGTCTATCGCGGCTCCAACCCGAACGGGCCGTTTTTGCGGGTGACGCCCGACCCCATCACCAAGACCAACTGGACGGACGGTCGCGTCGCGTCAGGCACCGTCATCTATCAGGTGAAGGCGGCGAAGCTGGAAACTACCCCCAGCGGCAGCTACATCAATACCAGCCAGGCGCTGACCGTTACGATCACCGTGCCGGGCGCGAATGAGGTCATTCCTGCCACCCCGCCGGTCGCATACCACGGCCCCGGCACGATTTATCAGGTATCTCCCGTGACGATCAACGAGGGGAACGATGGCATCAGCAAAATGACGATCACCTGCCTTCGCGTAGGGGGCTCCACCGGTCGCGTCGTCGTGAAGTACGTGGTCGGGCCAGATGATGTTTGGATCGGCCTCGTTTTGATTCAAGCCATCCCGACCATTGATTACGAACTTGCGCAAGGCACGCTGACCTGGGATGACGGTGACATGACCCCGAAGACCTTCACCATTAACGTCAAAGGCAATCTGAAGCCGGAATACGATAAATTTATCCCCATCCAATATAGCGTCACGGAAGGGAGCGCCACCGTGCAGCACCCTCAGTCGTCCCATAACTATGTCATCAACGATGACGGCGCTGTGCCTGCGACGAATTAATACGAATAGCAGGAGTTTCGCTTTCGCTCTCCTCCTGGCGCGATCGTCCCCGTGAACATGCTCACGGGGGCGTTTGCGTGAAGGTTAGATTACACAGGGCGCATTCATCGTTCACTTGTGGAAGTGGCGGTAGGGTGCAGACGGAGCTTACGGCAGCTAATCATATATCCGTGTTTGCACTCGTCACAGACGCCACAGCCAGAGATATGGTAAATCACCACACGATCTCCTGCCATGAATTGCTTACAACCGGGGCCGGTCTTTACGATCTGGTTGCATGGTTCATGCCCGGCGATTACGCCCTGGTATCCTTCCGGGCCTTTTCCTAGGTGGTCGCGATAAATAGCACGGATGTCGCTGCCGCAGATGGAAGAGGCTTTCATCTGCACCAGTATTTGCCCATAGCCAGGCTCTGGAATAGCATATTCGTGGAATTCCACGGTACTGTTACCTGGTAACACGACGCCGGTCATTTTGGTCATTTCCGCTACCCTCCCAAGTCGTATATTGCGATTATACTGCAGAATTCCTTGCAGAGAGCGGCAAATAGGATTAATATCAGCGCAACATGTTGCATAACTTAGGAGAATCATACCATCCCTGCGAAAACTGGCTGAGTTAACCGGGAGTAAGCCCCTCAACTGTTACTCGTGCGCTGTGTGGAGACGCGCGCCCGCGTCCAGGCACTGGCAGAGCAGTACCATTACCTACCCAACCGGCTGATGCAAAGCCTGATAACCGGTACCAGCCATACGCTGGGGCTGGTATTGCCCAGCGTGGCGACACCCTACAGCGCGCGTTTGCTTTCCGGTGTGCTGCACACCGCAACAGCTGCCGGATACCGCGTGCTCATCCGGGAAACTTTCTACCAGTTGGCACTTAGTCTGGCGGCAATTCAGATGTTTATCGAGCAACGGGTAGATGGGATTCTGCTTGATTGTGGCCACCGCGCGCTCAAGCGGCGCATGCTCTCGACGCGGTATTTCATCGATGTCAAAGAAATGCCCCCTTACGAAGAGCTACCCGCCCGGGATATCCTCGCGCAACTACTGGCGCTGGCACCAGCACCCACCGCAATTATCGCCTGGGAAGACACTATCGCAGCTTTACTCTGTAAAGAAGCGAGCAGCCACGGCCTGCGGATACCCGGTGACCTCAGCATCATGGGATTTGGCAATCTGGCCATATCCAGCCTGCTCACTCCCACCCTGACTACCCTCAAGCAGCACCCGGAAGAGGTGGGGAAACAGGCGGTTGAATTATTCCTGGCGCGATTGGAAGGTCAGCAGCAGGCGTCACCGATAATCCCACGCTTGATCGCCATCCCTCCTGCGCTGGTAACGCGTGCCAGCTGTGCCCCTCCAATCTATATTTAACGCATATATCCCTTTACCGGCGTGGTGAACTGGTATCTGCCCGGCGCCAGCGTGAAGGACGCCGCCTCTGCTGCTGCGGTTATCCCTGGCGCTGTCACTGCTGGCACACCGCCCTCGGTTATATTAGTTAGGTCACTACTGGTCGGCAGGTAAGCGGTGGCGCTGCTGTTGGGCGGTACGGTCACCTTCCAGCTGAAGGTATCGCCGTCGATGCGCCAGTCACTCTCCAACAGGCCATAGCGTGTTTGCAGAGCGCCACGGGCTGCGGTAAGGGTGCCGCCGGGGAGTGGGCGAAGTATGGCATGCTGGTACCCAGGCATATCGGGGTCGATCTTAATGCCAGCGACAGTGTTGTACAGCCAGTCGCCAATAGCCCCCAAACTGTAATGATTGAAGGAATTCATACTGGGATCCTGGAAGCCCTTCGCTTCGGTCCAGCCGTCCCAGCGTTCCCATATCGTGGTAGCGCCCTGCGTCACCGGGTAGAGCCAGGAGGGGAAGGTCTGCTGTTCCAGCAACGCGTAAGCCACATCCAGGTAGCCCGATTCCGTCAGCGCATGCATCAGGTAGGGCGTCCCCAGGAAACCGGTGGCCAGGTGCATGTCGCGCTGCCGGATATTTGCCACCAGTTGTGCAGCAACAGCGGCACGGCACGCGGGGGGAAGTAGCTCGAAGTGCAGCGCCAGTACACACGCAGTCTGGGTATTCTGCTCAAGTATGCCATCCGCAGTGAGGAAACGCTGCTGGAATGCAGTGCGGATACTGTCGGCGAGATCTGTGTAGCGAGTCGCGTCCTCGCTCTTACCCAGGATGCGGGCAATCTTACCCAACAAACGTGCCGAATAGGCGTAGAAAGCCGTGCCGATGTACTCCTTGGAGGTGCCACCTGTCCAATCAACGCCGGTGGGATCGCCATCCATGGAGAGCCAATCGCCGAAACCGAGATAAGCGGGCATTTCGGGGTAACCGCGGAAGTAGTCACGGCTGGTGCGCGTCAGGAAATCCAGGTGGCGCACCATGCACTGGTAGTGTTCGCGCAGCACGCGCGTGTTGCCATAGGCCTGGTACAGCGTCCAAGGTACGATAATGGCGGCATCTGACCAGCCGGGGCCGCCGTCGTAATCGGCGTTTGAATTTGGGGTAAACGGTGGTACTCCGCCATCGGCAAACTGGCCATCACGCAGATCCTGCAACCATTTGTCGAAGAAACCGGCGACATCCATGTTGAATACTGCCGTATTGGCGAATACCTGCGCGTCTCCCATCCATCCCAGACGCTCGTTGCGCTGCGGGCAATCGGTGGGTACATCGAGGAAGTTCCCCTTCTGCCCCCACTGAATATTATGTTGCAGTTGGTTAACCAGCGGATTAGAGCAGGAGAATTCACCCGTGGGTGTCATGGCAGAATGCAGCACCACGCCGGTTATTTCCGCTACAGCAGGCGAGCCGGCGGCGGCTTTTACTTCCACATATTGGAAGCCATGGAAGGTGAACCTACTCTCCCATACTTCTTCTGTGTCGCCGCGCAGTGTGTAGTGGTCAGTCGCCAGGGCGGAACGTAGATTCGTGGTGTAGATGTTGCCGTCCGGCTCAAGGCGTTCGGCAAAGCGCAGGCGGACCGTATCTCCGGCTTTGCCGGTCACTCTAATGCGCACGCGGCCCACCATATTCTGCCCTAGATTGTAGATTGTAGCTTCACCTAGCGTTGTCGGTTTGTCGATCGGGCTAAGCTCCTGGATGCGGCGTACCAGTGGGCCGTTAGACGCCACCAGAGCCACGCCAGTATCGGTGAAGGTCTTTACCGGGCACCAGGGTGTATCGTCAAAGTCGGGCGCATCACAGCCGGTCATCTCCAGTCGGGCGTCGTAGCTCTCACCATTCATCAAATCCGACCAGAGCAGCGGGCCATA
>JBBRXO010000076.1:0-13209 GCA_038248345.1 Armatimonadota bacterium
ATTGCAGCCCTAGTACAGGGTGACCCCGCCGGTATCGCCGCTAGCCTTACTAACGATTTGCAAGTAACAGCCTTCCGTCTGTTGCCAGAGTTGGCGCTCTTACGTGATAAAATGTTGGCCGCTGGTTGTCTGGGAGCGTTGTTGAGCGGTAGCGGCAGTGCGCTTTTTGGCATCTGCCCCGACGAAGAAACCGCGTCGAAAGTGGAGCAGAGGCTGCAGCACCAGGGTCTGTGGACGTGGAGCGGAAAGATGGGGTAGGGGAGTGCCCGTTGCGCCACCCCCCGCGTGACCTGTGTTATTTTTGTTGGTTTCGAAAGATTTTCGCTACCGCCAGCGCCGCTGGTTTGGGGCGCCCCCAGAAGTCAATAATTGACGTGTTGGTAGCACAGGGGAAGCTGTCGTGGCCCATCCAGAGGATCACCCCACCGATGCCCGGGAAGCGTGTTTTGCATGACCCAACTGCCAGTGACAAAATCGTGGTCTGCCGGGCTTGGCTCCACATTACATATTCCTCCAGGCTTTCCGGCTCATGTCCTTGTTCTTTGATGAAGACATCCCATTCCAACCACCAGTAGAACCGTCGCCAGAGGGGCGAGTCCATAGTACCGGGGGCTACTGCCAGGCCGCCAGCATAGTGCCGAATGATATCTGCGCCGCAAGCGCCGGGTGCGCCCGTCTCCGAGCGGAACAGGGCGTCATCCTGTTGCCAGTAGGCTGCCCAATCTTCGGGGTTTTCCCCGGGGCCATTCCATGGGCCATGGACATCCCAGTTCAAACCTTGTCCAAATTCTTTCATATCTGCGATGAAACGGGGGCCGGAAGCAGACGATGGCATAAAGCGCCGGCCTGGATCTTCCCGTGTTACTAGATCCTGCCAACGTTGCATCAGTGGGTGATCCATGGTGACGGGAATACCGACGCCAGTTTTACTGCCTTTTGTTCCTTCTTGTAGCTCATTGCCACCGCACCACATCAATAATGCTGCATGGTGTTGACGTCGAATGATATACGACTCGGCGATCTGCACGAGTGTATCCATACTTGGTTCATCTTCATGGGGCCAGTTTTCATGCCCGGAGGAGCAGAGGGAGAATTCCTGCCAGACTAGAATGCCATGCTTGTCGCAGAGCTGATAAAACCATTCTTTCTCCAGATAAGCGCCGCCCCATACGCGAAAGATATTGCAGCCAAGCGCCACATATTGCTCGATTAGCTTTTGATAGTGCTCTTCGGTAAGGTCGGCAAAGGTAGGTAGAATTGGTGTCCAGTCAATCCCTTGCAAGAAAAGTGGTTGTCCATTGACGACACATATCCAGGGATCTGCATCGATTGGAGCACCGGCGCACGCTTGCCAGTCGATATGCTTAAAGCCTATCGTCCGCTGCTCAACGTCGAGGCAAGTAGCATTATTATCATGTAGTTCAGCTGTAATAGTATATAGTGGCTGGCTACCAGTTCCATTAGGCCACCAGGCGGCGACGGGGAGGGCAGACCATTCTACACCAGTGGCGAACTCATGGGCAGAAAGTACCGCGGAGCGCAAGATAGTTTCACCATCGCGTAGCGTTAAGGATACCATATCTCCGGTAGCTGTACCCTTGAGCCATAATGTTCCGGTCGCAGTAGCCAGGTCATAATCCGAACGGCAGCGGAAGCTTTCAATTTCTGCATCGTTGATTATCTGCACTGTCACCGGCTCCCAGGGGCCAATCTGCACGATGCGGGGAATCCAATCCCACGTGTAGTTGAAACGAGGTTTCCAATCCTTCATCTGTGAGGTGTAGCCAATTTGCCCAAGCCAGCGTGGTGGCAGCTCAAAGATCAAATGGAGTTTGTTTTCGGTCGGATGTACATCATCGGTGAGGTCGAACTGATAGGGGATGAAAGCGTTGTTAAAAGTACCTACCTGCTTACTGTTGAACACCACGACGCCATTGCCATCCAGCCCATCGCAGTTCAACACCACGCGGCTACCGTCGGTGAACCACTCGTCTGGAAGAATAGCAGTAAACATCCACTCGCGATGTTCAATCCACTCACAGTCGCGGGAGTTGAGTCCAACGAACCAATCGGGAAGCACACCTGCAGCCCGTAGCGCTCCTTGCACCGATCCGGGCACCTGCACTGGTACCGCAGGTATCTCTGGTTCCATAATAAAACCAAGTTCCATCGACTTAGCCATCCATGCTGTCGGTAAATAGCCGCTTACCGTCCAGGCGAGTTCTACCAGGTTATACGTTTTTTTGGCAGACATGAAGATCCTTCCAGATGTGTTAATTTTCTGTCAACAGTATACAAATAGCTTCACCAAAGGTCAATATATTTCTCGTCCTATGGGGGTCATAGGACGAGAAACCTTTCTTTGGCAATTACTTGATCAATCCCCAACCCCAGGTACCCGGCTCAATGCTCGCCTCACTGGGCAGATCGTAAACATTGGCGCCACCGTTGCGTGCCCAATGCATGCGGGCGACGTTGCGTTGGCCTGCGGGGTCACTGAAATTGATCGACAAGTCTAATCCGAACCGTTCACTCTTTGGCGTCATTCCCAGTTCGCTCCAAGGGATTGCCGCTTCCAGTGTATATCCATGTTCATTCACTTTCACTACCAATGATACATCGGTAAGTTGTTCTACTTTGTCCATCCATAGATCACCACTGGGCGAGCGGAAATTTACCCGCTTAGCTCCTGTTGCCACTTTCGCACGATAGGCCATCACTATTGTTTTATCATTATCCGCTCCCGGTGCGATCAGAATGCGCGTGTCACCAATACCTGGCTGGCGGTTGCCCAAAGTCGGGCCTGTCCAGATGCTTACCTCATCACCGGTTTTGAATAGGGCTGTGACATCTCCACCGGCGTTCTTCCACGGCGAGTCATCCTTCACGTCAAAGGCTGCATACAGATTTTTATCGTCGTAGAGCAGACGAGCTGTCCCCTGGGCGTTCTCTTTCACTGCCATAGTCGCTACTGATGCGGTGGCGAATTCTCCCAGGTCACCGTCGATCTTCATATCAGCTGGCGCATGCTTGATCGCCAATGAGCGCTCGGTAGCAGGCGTTCGTCGGGACAGCTGGTCTTTTGCAGACTGGATATCGGCTGCGGTGAGGTTGAATTCCCCTTTGAACGGAACAGCTTTCTTCTCTGTGCCCAACACCTCATATATATGGATGGCATCACTGGCCGCCATCAGGTAGACTTTTCCTGTTTTGGGATGGGTAAAGACGCGGGTGTTGAAAAGTTCTACCCACACAGTATATGGTGATGGCGTCGGATCGCGCGTGGGGTCATCCAGTAGGGTATCTACATAGAGGCCATGTTCGACATCCCACGCATGCACCAAGCTATTCTCATCTGTCCAGAAGAGGTAACCATTTACTACTCCCGCAGGCCCGGTGGGGCAATACTGTTGTCCAGGAGCAGCGAATCCCGGCGAGCGTTCCCCAGCGTACCACAGCGGTTTTCCGGTGAGGCCGTCGTATTTCGTCAGTTGCACGAATTCGTAATCGTGGCCATGCCCCACGCCCGGCAAGTTAGCAGCATTATAGCCGCCATTCATGGCGTAAGTCGCGCCACCTGCCGCGAAAGCAGTACGTGCACCACTTGCTCCATGTGCCAATCCATTCCCTAGTGGTAACCCCGCATGTTCTGCCTTATCCCAGCGATAGATAGGTACTCCGTTGCGCCACTCCGAGACCGGGATACGCCATACACCGCCTGTGGCATCATCCGACCAATCGTGCATGTAGAAGTCGAACTTCTCATCGAAGTATCCTCCCCAGCCTTGTTGTGGCCCCCCGGCGGATACCGGGTAGGTGGGCTTGTCAGTTACCTGCCATTCCTCCGGTTGCTGCTTGCCATCTCCGTTGAGGTCAGACCAGGTACCTTTCAATCCAGTTTTTTTCTTCCAGTCAGTTGGCAGATAGTTGCCATCTGTCTGCTTTTCTACCCAACCGCCGTAGACTGCGGCTACGCCATGCACACGGTCATTCAATAGTTCAACGATGCCGCCGCTGCCACTACACCAGTAGGTATGCCCGTCTTTATAACGAACGCGTGGCCACCACTTTGCTGGTACCCCTGAATCTTTGTAGGCATTGATCCAGTAATGGTCTACTTTCCAATCCCCGGTAGTGTAATTGAACTTGTAGCGAATAATATCACCGTGAGTGTCGCCGTAGACATACTCTGGAATTGCCTCATCGATGCCGAACATGCCGCTATAATAATATGGCCCGTTAAATTCTTTCTCCAACTTGCCATCCGTTGACCAGCGGGTGAAGCGCTTGGGGGCGGCGCTTTCTGCTACCAATATCTTGCCGTTGCCCATGACGCATAGACCTACCGGCTGCAGGAATGATTCAGCTTGCATTGCACCACACAACGGTCGCCCGCCCATTTTGCCTAATTTACGTACTTCTTTGCCTGTAGCATCCAGGAAAATTACTTGATGGCGTGGTGCCCAGGTGCTGACCACGAAACCGTTCTTTGTGACATCTATGTCCCAAATATCCCCTTTGACATCAGCTACCGTGCGTCCTACTGTACCATCCGCAGCGACTTCGATGATCTTCTGTCCACTGCCAGCGAATAACTGCTCATGTGCATCAATTGCCACCCCGGAGATGCCGTCTATCTTCCACGCAGCTAGTTCCTTGCCAGTGGCCGATTCGATAACAAAGAGTGTATTGAGGGCTGGTGAAGTCAGGTACAGCTTGCCGTCATGGACCATCAGATCGGTCACCACATGCGCAGCTTCCGTATAGTCTCCGTACATAGGCTGCTTGTCCTGCTCGCTGGAATAATAGGTCGTTTTCCCAGTGGCAGCATCTACTCGCCAGAGCATCGGCCGACGCCAATCGCCGCCGTAATTTGATTGCCCCGCTGGTGCATTCATCGCTGATTCACAAGCTATGTAGACCGAGGTGCCATCGCAGGTAACAGCTGTCTGATTTGCTTTCATCCACCAGGAGAGGTGTTGTTTCCAGCGCACTTCGCCGTCCTGGCTCATGCGGATGAGCCCCCCTTCACCTTCCTCAAAAGCCCACAATACAATAATGTCGCTCTCCGGGTCGGCGGTAACCGGGCAGACATCCATAACATAGCCCCACACCCCGCCCCAGCTTCCTTTACCATCGGCTGTGCGATACGGTGGCGTGCCGCTTTGCCCGATGCTACCGATGTAGCGGAGTGAAAACTTCGGCGCGATAATGCCGTTATAGCGATAAGTGCCTGGCGTTGCCCATTTTTCAAACAGATTGCGGCCATCCCAGGTTACTTTGTCAGTGGACGGTTGCGCGCTAATCAACTGGCGTACAGTGAGATCATTTGCATCGAAGATATTCAGACTCATGCGCCCGGGCACCGGCGGCTTTATCGGAATCGTTACAGCTACAATCGGAGTAGTCTCTTCACGTGGTAGTCGGTTGATTTCCGGACGCCACAATGTTGTAGTGGCTACTAATACACGTCCGTTACCATTATCTG
Organism: Armatimonadota bacterium; assembly: GCA_038248345.1. Classification (GTDB taxonomy): domain Bacteria; phylum Armatimonadota; class Hebobacteria; order CAIYQO01; family CAIYQO01; genus CAIYQO01. The sequence continues at coordinate 5,489 of JBBRXO010000076.1, forward strand.
CTATGTAGACGCCGTTCACATCGGCGGCGATGGCGTAAGGACGGTTCAACCGAGTCAATGTTGCCCCTGTCTCGCCAGGTGTCCCCAAACGTGCCAGTCTCTTGCCGGTACGGGCATCCAGTTGGTCTACAATCTGGCCTGCGGTGTCGCAGATGTAGACGTGATCGGCGGTGGCCGCTAGCCGGCGAATCCCCGTATATTTCTCTGCGCTAGACCACACAATTTGCTTTCCGTCTGGCGAGAGCGCGCTGACAGTAGTCGGCGTAGCGACGAATACCCCATCATTGTTTACCGCCAAGCCAGTTACTCCCGGCAAATCCACTCGCCAGACAGTCATCGGTGCTACCTTATCCATTAAAGGACGGTGCCAAATGGTGCCAGCTTTGGGATCAGCAAGTAGCAAGTCGTTCAATTGTACTGCCGATTGTCCAATACTTTGCACCAGCGGCAATTCAACATCAAAATCAAGGTGCCGTGCACTGCCATTATACCCAACCATAAAACCTTTACCAGTGCGGTAGACGATCACAGAGCCGTATGGAGCCGGGGCAAGCGACAATATATTTTTGCTGTGCGCTGGGCCATCAACTTTTAGAAGTTGCCCGATAGGTTGTTCTTTGGGAAAGTTGATGGGGTGTTGAACATCGTTACTACCGAGTGTAAAATACGCAATTCCATGGAGTGCATCAGCGCCATCAATCATATCTTCAACGTAAATCGCCCCGATACGTCGAATATATTCAAAATTTGTACCTGTCCATTTGGCTTCCACCATGCCTCCGCGACCAGCGAAGAAGTAGCGTTCCCCGTCGCGCACCATCTGGGCGGCCATGCGGATCTCTGCCACACCGGATCCGCAATCACCGGGGGCGGGCTTGGTATCGGTAATATCCATGCGCCGCACTCCGCCTTCATATCCGAAATGATAGCGCAGGTTATCGATGATCTGTCCGCCCAGTGCTTCACCTAATCGCTCTCCCTTCATCGCGTAGCGTCCCTTCCAGTTATTTCCGCCGGAGTGCTGGATGCTCATCGTGCCATCTGGTTCAACTTGGATGAAGTGGAGCCATGGACGAGTTGCGCCTTTCGGCTGGTCGAGGGTGAAGAGGGTGGTCACTTCACCGCTAATTGGGTCACAGGATATTACCGAGTATTTAAGCTCATTGGTTCGTGATTGTCCAATGACAAGTTTTCCGTCTGGGGTGAGGGTAGGCGACAATGCCCAGATGCCGAGTCCTGCCGTCACCTGCTCTACCTTCAGTTCGTTAGCATCAGCAGGTTTAGCATCGATACGAAAAAGTGCGCTACGACCAGCATTAGGATTAGTCGCAACGCAGAAGATAGCATCTCCTGCTCGTACCATGAATGAATTTGCAGTTAATCCATCCACCTTAGGCAGAGGCAAAACTGTTAAGCATTCCCCGTCCTGGTCGCAGACAGTGACTCCCTCAGTCGCGCCAGCCAGGTATAGCCTGCCTCGTGCATCAAGCGCTATCCCTGTATAAAAAGCATAGGGCACAGGGCGGTCGCTCATGCCGGAGGTATTCCCCAAAACCCCCACCACCTCCAACTCAGCATCCTGTGCCTGCACCAGTGACATGGCCAGTACCAGGAAAATGGACAACAATAACTGAAAACGCAATAGCATCACGTGCCTCCAATATTTTGGTAGCAGCATCCTTCTGCCGCCTTTGTTCTGTATCTTCGCTAGTTGTTTACAATATCCTTCTAAATTTGAAAATGGGGTCGAACAACCAACAATGGACGCTAATGCCCCCGTGCTTACCCCAACCGTTTATGGAATCGCTTCACAGAAATTGTAATTATCACTACCGCAAAGATTGCCAGCGCGAGGACTTGCGGCCAGAGGATGGCGATGCCGTTGCCTTTGAGGAAGATGCCGCGGACTATCTCCAGGTAGTACCTTAGGGGTAGCAGGTAAGTGAACCATTGGATGACCGGCGGCATGTTCTCAATGGGGAAGATGAAGCCGCCGAGGATGATGCTGGGGAGGAAGATGAAGAAAGTGCTGAGCATGGCCTCCTGCTGGGTGTGCGAGACGGTGCTGATGAACAGCCCTAGCCCCAGGCCGCACAGGATGAAGACGCTACTGACCAGGTAGAGGAAGAGGAGCGAACCGGCGAAGCCCACGTGGAAGACGTTCATGCCGACAAGTAGCACCAGCGTGAGATCGATATAGGCCACCAGGAAGAAGGGGAGCGTCTTACCCAGAATCAACTCTAGCGGGGTGATGGGGGTGACTACCAGTTGTTCCAGCGTGCCCTGCTCCTTCTCGCGCACGATGGCGAAGGAGGTGAGCAGGATGGTGACCAGCAGCAGTATGTCACACATTACCCCCGGCACCATGAAGTTGACGCTCTTCAGGTCGGGGTTGTACCAGGCACGCAGACGAGGCTCCAGCGCGGGCAGGCGCGCGGCGCCGCCGACGCGCTCGAGCCGCTCGGTGATGATGCCCGCCTCATATTCGCGCACCACCTGGCTGACATAGCCGGAGACGACGCTGGCGGTGACGGAATCGGTGCCGTCGATGAGGGTCTGCAACTGCGCGGTGCGCCCCTGGCTGATGTCATCAGCGAAACCACGGGGGATAACCAGCACCAGCATCACCTTGCCGGTATCGAGGGCCGTGTTCGCGCGCTGCGGGCTGTCGATATCCATTGTGTGGGTGAAGTAGCCGGAGCTGAAGATATGGTCGACCAGCGTGCGGCTGGCCTGCGTCTTATCCTGATCGAGTATAGCTGTGTAGACGTTGTTGACATCGGTAGTGACCGCGTAGCCGAAGAGGAAGAGCATCAGTACAGGCGAGACGAGCACGATCCCCAGCGAGCGTTTATCACGCAAAAGCTGGATCAATTCCTTCTTCATTAGGCTCCATAGACGGCGTAGGTTCATAGTTTATAGTTCCTAGTTTCTAGTTTCTAGTTCCTAGTTTCTAGTTTCTTGTTTTGAATCTCTCACCACCCCCTAAAAGAGGTGGCTAACAACTGCAAGCACGCTAAAGCGCGCTATTATTCTATCCAATTATACCTTCCTCTATTTACCCGTTCTCATGGGCGGGACGCCCATGCTACGATGGGGCGCAAGCCTTGCGCCCCTACAACTTCTTCTTAAAGCGCCTAGTGGCGATGGTGAACAGGAGCAGGCCGAAGATGAGGAGCGCCAGGCCGGGCGCCCAGATGTCGGCGAAGCCGCTGCCTTTCAGGAAAATGCCACGGAGCATGGTTATCAGGTGGCGTGCCGGGATGATGTTGGTGATCAATTGGATGACGGGGGGCATGGAGGTTATCGGGAACATGAAACCGGAGAGGATGATGGTGGGCAGTTGCGTGCCCATCATGGCTCCCAACATCGCCACCTGTTGCGTAGGCGCGACCACCGAGATGAGCAGGCCGATGCTCAAGGCGGCGAACAGGAAGATCGCCGAGGAGAGCAGCACATAGAGCGGATTGCCCAGCAAGGGCACATGGAAAACAAAGACCGCCAGCAGTAGCACGGTGATGACGTCGACGAAGGCGATGATGACATAGGGGATGAGTTTGCCCAGCATCAACTCAAACGGCTTAATAGGCGAGGCGATGAGCGACTCGATGGTGCCGCGCTCGCGCTCACGTACCACGGTGGTGGAGGTGAGTAGCGCGGATAGCATCATCAGGATGGTGGCGATAAGGCCGGGTATGGTGGCGTTGGCGCTGCGCAACTCGGGGTTGTACCAGTAGCGCACCCGATTATCAATAGGCAACACGGCGTTGCCGACTTGGTGGCCGGTGCGCTGGATAGCCTCCAGGGAAATCTTCACTGACTGCTGCTGAATGATGCCGGCGATATAGCCGATGGCGGTGGTGGCGGTAGTGGAGTCAGATGCATCCACCAGTATCTGCACCGGGGTTACCCGTCCGCTGGCGACATCCTCGGCATAGGTGACAGGAATCACCAGTACCACCTTCACTTTGCCAGCGTCCAGCGCGTCGTCGATCTCCGCATTGCTTTGTGGATAGAGGATCGGGTTGAAATATTCGCTATGCGAGAAAGCGCCCACCAGGTCGCGCGACTGCTGCGTTTTGCTCTGGTCATACACGCCCATACGCACATGCTTCACATCCATATTGATGGCGTAGCCGAAGACGGTGAGCATGAAGACCGGCAACGCGATGACCACCGCCAGCATCCGCGCATCGCGGAATATCTGGATGAACTCCTTCCATATTATCATGCGTATACGCAGTAGCATCGGTTACTTCTCTCCTGCAATCGCGCTATCCGCCCGCTCGATAAGTGCGACGAAGGCGTCTTCCAATGTGGGGACGATGCGCTCGATGGCCGTCACGGTGACGCCGGCAGTTTCCAATTCCTGGCGGAGCGGGGCGATATCAGCTTCCGTTTTTACCATTACATGGAGCGCCGCCCCGAAGATGGCGACATCCTGCGCCCGCGGGGACGCCTCCAACGTCTCCAGCGCGCCCATAACGGGAGTGGCGGTTACCTCCAGCAGCACATCGGCGACGTACTTTTCCTTCAGATCGGCAGGTGATCCCAGGGCTATCAGCTTGCCGCCGTAGATCAGACCCAGGCGGTCGCAATGCTCTGCCTCATCCATATAGTGCGTAGTGACGAAGACGGTGACGCCCTTGCCCGCCACGTCGTAGATCAGCTCCCAGAAGTTGCGCCGTGAGATCGGGTCCACCCCGGCGGTCGGCTCGTCAAGGAAGAGGATGTCCGGCTCATGCACCAGCGCGCAACCCAGCGCCAACCGTTGCTTCCACCCCGTCGCCAGCCCACCGGTGAGGGAATCCACGCGCTCGGTGAGGTTGGCCATCTGCAATATCCAGTCCATACGCTCGCGCAACCGTGCGCGGGGGACGCCGTAGATATCGCCATAGAACTCGATATTCTCCCGCACCGTTAGGTCTTCATAGAGGGAGAACTTCTGGCTCATGTAGCCGATGCGCCCCCGGATCTTCTCGGTGTCCTTGATGATATCAAAACCGTTCACCGTGCCACTGCCGGAGGTAGGGCCGAGGATGCCACAGAGCATACGGATGGTAGTAGACTTGCCCGCGCCATTAGGCCCCAGAAAGCCAAATATCTCCCCGCGCGGCACGGTGAAGGAAACGTGATCCACCGCGGTGAAGTCGCCAAAGCGTTTCACTAGGTCATTTACCGCAACTGCTATTTCGTTAGTCATCTAGTGCTGCTCCGGGCTGCGCCAACGAGATGAATACGTCCTCCAGATTGGGGACGATCTGCCGGATGGCCGAAACTGTCACTTTATGCTCTGTTAAAGCAGCACGGACACACGGTTCATCAACTACGGCATCCTTCACCCAGACGTGGAGGCGGTCGCCGAATATCTGCACGCCGAGTACATTGGCGCAGGTGCTCAATGCAGCATGGGCTTCCCGCACCGGTTCGGCCAGCACCTCCAGCAGGTCACCGCGCATGCGTCCTTTCAGCGCGTCGGGGGTGTCGCAGACGGTGATCTTCCCCGCTGAAATCAGGGCGACCCGGTTGCAGCGCTCTGCCTCGTCCATGTAGGGGGTGCTGACGAAGACGGTGACGCCATCCTTGAGCAGCGAGTACAATATCCGCCAGAAGTCGCGCCGCGATACCGGATCAACTCCCGTGGTTGGCTCATCGAGAAAGAGCACCTGCGGGGTGTGGATGAGCGTGCAGGCCAGCGCCAGCTTCTGCTTCATCCCGCCGGAGAGGTTGCTCGCTAGCCGGTCGCGGAACGGCTCCAGCCGGCTGAACTCCAGCAGGCGCTTTTCTCGTATTCGGAACTCATCCCCCGTTACATGGTAGATACCAGCGAAAAAGCGCATGTTCTCCGCCACCGTCAAATCGCCGTACATGGCGAAACGCTGCGGCATGTAGCCGATGCGGCTCTTCACCAGCTCTGGTTGTTTGGCTATATCAAACCCCGCCACCTCTGCGGTACCACTAGTGGGGTCTAATATGCCGGCAAGGATGCGCATGGTGGTGGTCTTCCCCGCCCCATCTGGCCCCACCAGGCCGAATATCTCGCCGGGCCGTACCTCCAGCGTGACGCCGTTGATGGCCACCTGGTCTCCATAAACCTTATGCAAATCCCGGGCGATAATGGCGTAGTTTTCTGGCATGGTTATTCCTTAATCATAATACTAGCGTCGGCAGGCATCCCTGGTTTCAGCTCCTGATTCGGGTTATCCAGGGCGATTTTGATACCAAAGACCAGCTTCACGCGTTCTTCCTTCGTCTGCACGTTCTTCGGCGTGAACTCCGGCGTTTCGGCGATCTCACTCACTGTGCCGGTGAACTTTTTATTAGCAAAGGAATCTGTCACCACCGTAGCATGTTGCCCCAGTTTCAACTGGCCGATCTTCGTTTCTGGCACATACACGCGTGTCCACACGTGCTTGAGGTCGGCGATGCGGATGATTGGCTGACCAGGGGTCACTAACTCGCCCGGTTCCACGTTACGCAATGTCACTTTGCCGTCGCAGGGGGCAATGATGCGCGTCTGCCCCTGCACTTCGGTGGCGGATTTCAGTGCGCCCTTCGCCTGCGCCACCTGGGCATCGGCCAGGTCTTTCGTCTCCTGCGTCGTGCCATTGCGCGCTTGATCCTGCACCGCCTGCGCCGCTTTCATCTGCGCCGCCGCCTGCTCGCGCACTCTGGTGGCGGCGATTACCTGCGCGCTGGCGGCGGCGACGGCGGCGCGCGCTCCTGCCAGCTCCTCCGGGCGTGCCCCGTTCAGCGCCGCGTTCAGGCGTGACTGCGCGGCCGCCACCTGCTGCGTGTCCGCCTCCACCACCTTCTGCACCTGCACCAGCGTCTTATCAGAAACGGCGCCGTTATCGTTGAGCATCTTCACCCGGTTCAAATCATCTTTGGCGTTATCCAGCGCCGCCTGTGCCTGCGCCACCTGTGCGCGCAATCCGGCAATATCCTCCTCGCGCGGGCCAGCTTCCACCAGTTGCAATTGCGCTTCCACCTGATTATGCTGCTGGGTGGCCGCCTCCACCTGCGCCTCGGCGGTACGTTGCGCCGCTTGCGCCCCTTCCAGCGTAGCGGCGAAACGTCGTAGCTCCTCCGCGCGGGTGCCGATATCCGCCTGCCGCTTGTTCGCCTGGGCGCCACTCACCGCGCCAGCTGCCTGTTGCACCTGCCCTTCCTGTACCCCGCCATCAAGCGTGGCTATCAGTTGCCCGGCGGTCACGCTGTCGCCCTCATGCACCAGCAAGGTGGAAATTTTTCCGCCCACCTGCGAGGCCACGTCTACCTCGGTCGCCTCCACCACTCCGTTGCCCTCGATGATGTCGGCCGGCCCTTTGTCAGCTGAACGTACTCGCCAGATGATGACGCCGACGATGAGTGCGATTATTACCAGGGCAATTATTATACGTGGGGCATTATTCATGCGGTTACCTCATCCTCAATGGATAAAAACTCTCAAACAAATTCATGCATATCAGCTTATTGTACTACAGATAATACAATCGTCAAGTGCAAGTACATGACAATCAGACATTAGCTGTAGTATTCATCACACTGCATAAAAACCTGCATAGCCTGTTGCGCTTATGCCTCGCTCAGGTTTACAATAACGATAGTCTTCCATTATCACATCGCAACGGAGGGACATGATGCCGACAGGGATAAACGTTAGCGGAACTATCGACCAGCATCTGAAGAATCTGCACGACATCGAACGGCAGGACAAT
>JBBRXO010000077.1:0-13034 GCA_038248345.1 Armatimonadota bacterium
ACACGGCAGAGGCGGTTACATTGTGACAATAAGCGGGGCGGTCCAACCGGGCCGCCCCGTGTCATATATTTTTCGGAGGGATCAGTAATGAGGTGCGCTTCATTATTGGGGGATAAAAAACTGACAGCGTGGTATCCCTTAGCCCAGCCCTGAAGGACTGGGCTGGCAGGCCTTCGGCCGATCGCCCTCCGGGCGGGACGGGCAGGGTTAAGTCGTCCCGTCCGAAGGACGATCGGCGTAGTCTACTAGCCCTGTCGTTTACGGCTGGGCGATAGGCTGACGGACTTAAAAACTCTAAATCAGCCTTGGAACTTGGAACTTGGAACTGTTTTTCGGAGAAAACTACCATGATCACCGCGCCTCCGCTCCTGGGAGCACATTTCGGTACCAGCGACGGGCTGGCCGCCATGGTGTACACCGCCATCGACGCCGGGGCTAACTGCGCGCAAGTCTTCACCAGCAGCCCGCAGCAATGGCGTGGCAAACTGCACAAGCCGGAGGATGTGGCGAAGTTCCGCGCCGCGCTGGCGGAGACGGGCTTCGGGCCGATAATCACGCACGACAGCTACCTGGTGAATGCCTCTTCGCCGGACGAAGTAATCCTGGCGAAGTCGCGCGCCGCACTCAGTGAGGAGATCGCCCGCTGCGCACAACTGGGCATCGGGTACATCGTGATGCACTGGGGCGCTTACAAGGAGACATCGCTGGAGGCCGGGCTGCAGACGCTGGCGGAAACCCTCAACGGGCTGATACCGCTGGCGGATGACGCCGGGGTGCAGATACTGCTGGAGACCACCGCCGGACAGGGGACGGCGCTGGGCGGCGACTTCGCGCAGTACGCGCAACTCTTTGCACTGGTGCCCGCGCACGAGCGTCTGGGTGCCTGCCTAGACACCTGCCACATCTTCGCCGCCGGCTATGACATCAGCACCGCGACGGGATACGAGCAGGTGATGGCAGAATTCGACCAGCACGTGGGGCTGGCGCGGCTGAAATGCATCCACATGAACGACACCGCCAGCGCGCTGGGCAGCCACCTGGACCGCCACGCACACATCGGCACCGCCCAACTGGGCGACGCCACCTTCCGCCGTATCATGAACGACCCCCGCCTGCGCAACGTCCCCAAAATTATTGAGACCCCCGGCGGCATCGAGATGCACACCATGAACATCGCCCGGTTGCGGGGGATACTGGCGTCGTAGCATGGGCGTCCCGCCCATGAGAACGGGGTAAAGCGCAGATATCAGTATCCCCAGCAGTATGTTTACAAACATTTGTTCAACAATATGATATAATTATTTGCATATTGGGAGTGATACCTATGAGCGTTCATATACAATTTGACCGGGGCCAAATCACCGAATTCTGCAGTCGGCATTATATCAGCAAATTCGCCTTTTTTGGCTCAGTGCTACGGGATGATTTCCGCCCGGAGAGCGATGTAGATGTGCTTATTGAGTTTGAACCAGACCATATTCCCGGCCTGATTGAACTGATGAAGATGCAACTGGAGTTCTCCGACATGGTGGGTAGGGATGCCGACTTCCGCGCCCCTGGCGACCTGCACCACTCCTTCCGAGATCAGGTTGTTGCTGAAGCCGAGGTGTTGTATGGGGCTTAATAGCGATTAGCAACGCATAGAACAGATGGCCATTCGATATTGCCCCAAAACCGCTCCACCACCGCACTCTCCAAAATGCTGATCGTTTGCCTTTCACAATCTACCTTTGCAGGCACGCTGTAAGGCAGCACGACCGACCAGCGGTGAATTTTCAACATCTCAAAAAATCACCAAAACTGTTGACAGAGTCGTAAAATCGTAGTATTCTTCAATTAACCAACCGGTTGGTTAAGGGGTTGATTATGACTGAGGGTATGAGCGGAACAACTGAAATGACGGATGCACGGCGGAGGTTGCTGGAGGCGGGGGCACGGATATTTGCTTCGCATGGGTACAGCGGTACGGGGGTGCAGCAGATAACGGATGCTGCGGGCGCTAACAAGGCGATGCTTTTCTATTACTTTCACACCAAGGATGGCATCTATGATGAGTTACTGGCGGAAGGTATCACAATGCTGGAGGAGGCGGTACTCAAGGCGGAGACGCCGGCTGATGCTCCCCTAGCTCACCGGTTGCGGGCTTTTGTCGGTGGAATGTTGAATATCGTGGTGGAAAAACCGGAGCTGGCGCGGATGCTTTACCGCGAGGTGACTGGTGGCGGTGAGAGTAACCGGCCGGCGGTAGTGGAGCATCTCTCTGACTGTATTCAGCGGTTGACGATAGTATTGTATGCTGCTATGCGTGCAGACGAGCTGGCGCCGGATGACCCCGTTCTCGCGGCATACTCGCTCTTCGGGATGCCGGTAATGTTCATCAGCAGCCACTTCATCACCGGACGCCCACTGGAGGTGCCGGGGTTGGTGGAGCATATCGTGAAGCTGTTTCTGGAAGGTCTGGGGAGGGAAAGAGTATGTTGAAGAATATGCATCGGCTGCTATTACCGTTATTGGCGATCACTTTCGTGTTGCCAACGGCGCTACACGCGGAGGAGCAGGGATTCACACTGGAGCAGGCGGTGATGCAAGCACTGACCGCTAATCCGGAGCTGAGCATGGCGACATCTGATATAACGGTGCTGCAGGCGAAGCGCGGACAGATACGAGCGCGGGAGGGGGTGACGGTTGATGTGGTAGGCAGCAGCACCTTCCTATCTGCGCAGCCTGTGATGAGGGTGGATCCGATGACGATGCACCTGCCCGCTGCGCTGGGCGGCGCGACGATGCAGGTGCCAATACCGGATATGCCACTGGCGAACCACAACGTAACGCTGGCAGAGCTGACGGTGAAATACCCGCTTTACACGGGGGGACGTATCAGCAGTGCGCTGGAGCAGGTGGAGTGTGGCACGCAGACGCTGAACGAAATACGCGAAGCCAAACGCGAGGAGATCGCACTTGCCACCACACGTGCCTACTTGAGTACGGTGCTTGCGCAGCGGGTTGCAGTGGTAGCTGACGAGGCTTATGAGATCGCCAAACTACATGAGGGGCAGACACAGAAGTTGCTCGATAACGGCCAGGTAGCGAAGTATGACCTGATCCGTGCGCAAACGGAGGTGGCCAATCTGAAGCGACGGCAGCTGGACGCACACAACCAGGTGGAGTTGGCGCGGGCATACCTGCAGGCGATACTGGGGACGAGCGAGCAGGCGCGGGCAACCTTGACCACCCCATTGGATGGACAGCATAAGTATGCATTGACAATGATGGAGACCAGTGACAGCGCGCAGAACAGCAGTCACGCGTTGTTGGCGCTGGACGCACGTGACAAGCTCTACGTTGCCGCCGAGGATTCCGCCCGGGCGGATACCCACCCGGCGGTGGGGGCGCTGGCCACGCGCGAGTTATACATCAATGACCAGCCCTTCACTACGCCTAAATATACGCTGGGATTGATGTTCACCATACCGCTATTTGATGGCGGGATGTCGAAGGGAAAAATAGCGGAACAGGAGGCATTGCGTCAGCGTAACCGGCAGGAGGTGCGGCGCGTGAAGGACGGACTGGAGCTGGAGGCGCGCAAGTACTATCTGGACTACCAAAACGCGGAGCAGGCGTTGAGTAATGCCGACCAGGCGGTGACGCTGGCACAGGAGAGTCTGCGGCTGGCGACGCGCCGCTTTGCGGAGGGCCAGGGGACGAGCCTGGAGATGATGGATGCCAACCTGGCGTTGCTGCTGGCGAAGACGAACCGGGAGCAGGCGTTATATCAGCATGAGCTGGCCTACTATGGCTTGAAGAAGGTGACCGGAGGGATTATCTCCGAGTTCACGGCGACGGAGGTGGGGAGATGAGCACGAAGGATATGAAAGAAGAGAAGAAAACGCCGTGGTGGCGTCCATTAAGCATCGGTTTAGCGGTAGTCGCGGTATTTACACTCGGGTTTTTTGTCATCAATGCCGCACGCTCCAGCGCAGCCGCCGGGAATGGCGGTAAGGAGCTGGTGGTAGACGGCGTACTGGAGAGCGAGAAGGTAGACGTAAGCTCGAAAATACCTGGGCGGCTCTCCGAGTTGCTGGTGAAGGAGGGCGACACCGTGAATGCCGGGCAACTGCTGGCGACTATAGAAGCGAATGAGCTGGATGCCAAGCATGACCAGGCGGTGGCCGGGGTGAACGCGGCGGAGACGCAGGTGGCGCAAGGGAATATGGCCGTGGAGCTGGAGAACCGCAAAGGAAATGACCAGATTGAGCAGGCGAAGGCAGGAGTGGATGCCGCCGACGCCGCACTGGGGATGGCGCAACAGAAGCTGGCGGCGCTGGAGAGCGGGGCGCGCCCGCAGGAGATAGCGCAAGCGGAGCAGGCGGTGGCGGCGGCACAAGCGGCTTATGACACTGCAGAGAAGACCAGCGGACGGATAACGCGGCTGGCCGACGAGGGCGTGGTGAGCCGACAGAAGGCGGACGAGGTGGAGATGGCCTTTCATAGCGCCAAGGCGAACCTGACGGCACAGCAGGCGAAGCTTGATCTGGTGCGCGAAGGGGTGCGGCCTGAGGAGCGAGAAGCCGCGCGACAGCAGGTGAAACAGGCGGAGGCAGGGGTGGCGGCAGCCCGGCAGACACTGCAGTTGGCGCGAGACGGCAAGATGATGGTGGGGATACGCAGCAAGGATGTGGACGCGGCACGGCAAAAAGTGGCCGCGAGCCAAGGGCAGGTACGCGAAGTAGCGGCCTACCAGAACCAGACGCAGATCGTCGCGCCTATCAGCGGGCGTATCACGCAACGAATGAGCAAAGGCGGGGAGATCGTCGCCTCTGGGTATGCTATCCTCACCATAGCACGTACGGAAGATTACCATGTGAACGTAAACGTGGATGAGTCAAAGTTCGCGGGTCGCAAGGTGGGCGACGCGGTGACGGTGGAGATTCCCGCATTGGGACGCAGTGTCCGGGGTAAAATCTCCGCGCTACTGCCCGCCGCCGACTTCGGCACACGGCGAGCGACCAATGAGAAAGGCACCTTTGATGTGCGTGCGGTGCAATTGCGCGTGACGTTGGAAGAGAATGTAGCGGAGCTGGCCAATGGGGTGACCGCACGGGTTCACTTCGCGCCGGTGGGGAGATAACGATGAGCCTGGTACGCATTGCGCGGCTAATTGCGCGGGAGTGCAAGTTCCTCTTTACAGATTGGCGGCTGCTGTTGATACTGCTCTTCGTCCCGTTCGCCTACTCGATCCTCTTCGGGTACATCTACCAGCCGAAGCGGGTGAGCGCGATATCCACCTGGGTTATTGACGAAGATCACAGCGAACTCAGCCGTACCATCCGCGACGGCATCTCGCGCAGCGACACGTTCTCCATCACGCGCGAGGATGGGAACATGGAGGCATTCAGCGCCGCTACGCAGAAGAGCGAGGCGTTTGTCTGTTTCTATATCCCGAAGGAGTTTGAAGCTGATGTGAAGAAAGGCCGCACGGCGCGTATCACCACCTTCATCGACGGCAGCAATATGCTCATCTCCAACAGCGCTATGCGCTCTGCTGCGGAGATAGGAGGCACCTTCTCGGTGGCGGTGCAGATGAAGCGGCTGGCCATGCGCGGTACTCCCACAGAGTATACCCAGCAGGCCAGCCAGCCAGTGGAGACGGTGACCCGCGTTGCGTATAACCCGGCCTTCAACTACATGGACTTCCTGTTGCCGGGGCTGCTGGCAACTGTTTTGCAGCAGGTTACGTTGTTGTTGGTGGCGCTGGCATTCGCCAAAGAGAGCGAACTGAGGCTATTTGGGCAAATACTGGCCATCAGCAAAAGCCCGCTAGAGGTGCTGATTGCCAAGGGACTCACCTACACCGTGCTGAATCTGGCGGTGTCTCTGCTGGTGTTCCTGCTGGCGATAAAAGGGTTTGGCGTGACAGTAGTGGGCAGTCTGCCGCTCTTTGTGCTACTGCTGACGATCTTCATCAGCGCGCTGGTGGCGATGGGGCTGCTGATAAGCGCGGTCGCGCGCGACCAGCTATTTGCCACACAGGTATTGATGCTCATCGCGGTACCCAGTTTCCTGGTCAGCGGTTTCACCTGGCCGCAGCAGGCGATGATCCCGGCAATCCGCGCCCTCAGCGATGCGTTGCCACTGACCCACTTTGTCCTCGCCATGCGGCAGATAATCGTGCAGGGAGCGGATATCAGCATCATCCGCCCGCATCTGCTCTGGCTCTGGTGCCTCACCGGCGTCAGTTACCTGCTGGCGTGGTTGGTGATTCGGGGGCGAATGAAGGCGGCGGGTTTACCTGACCCCCAGGTGCCCCTTTCGTCTTAGAACCTTGATTCGCATGATTAAAGGATTATTGCTGAGCTATTTGTCATCGCTGTTGGATAGCCTCAGCAATAATGGTTTTCTCTACATTCAATAATACGCTATCCAACAGCAGAGGCATTGACCTCAAGCTAATCCTTTAATCAGGCGAATCAAGGTTCTTAGACAAGTTACGATGGGGCACGTTATTCGTGATCCCGTCGGTAATCGGTGGTGGAGTGGGGGTTTTAATGAGAGCTACGATAAAACGACCAAATTTCCTTGACTTCACACGGCTGAATCTTATATAATTTATTGGTTTGCAACTGATAGCTCGGGCGAGTTAACTCCCTGCCTGGGTGGCCAATCTGGTAATCTGACGTTGCGACTAATTAAATTTTCCCGCTTTGCGGGAGCAAGGGAGTATACCTACATGGCAATGGTATCCATGAAAGAGCTTTTGGAGGCGGGAGTACACTTCGGCCACCAGACACAACGATGGAACCCGAAAATGAAGCGCTTCATTTATGGCGCGCGCAACGGGATTTACATCATCGACCTGCATGAGACGCTTCGCCGTCTCGACGATGCCTTCACCTTCGTCCGCGAGATCGCCGCCAACGGCGGGCAGATCCTTTTCGTCGGCACCAAGAAACAGGCACAGGACGCGGTTTATGAATCCGCGCAACGCTGTGGCATGCACTTTGCTACGCAGCGCTGGCTCGGCGGCATGATGACCAACTTCCCCACCATCCAGCAGCGTATCAAACGCATGCGTGAGCTGCGCCAGATGGAAGCCGACGGCACCTTTGAGCGTTTACCGAAGAAGGAAGTCTTCAAACTGCGCGAACAGATGAACAAACTGGAGCGCGTTCTCGGCGGCATCGAGCACCTGCACGCGGCCCCGGAGTGTCTCTTTGTAGTAGACGTGAAGAAAGAACACATCGCTGTGCTCGAAGCTGTACGTCTCAACATCCCGGTAGTGGCTATCGTTGACACCAACTGCAGTCCCGACAATATCGACTATGTTATCCCGGCGAACGATGACGCTATCCGCGCCATTCGTCTCATCGCTAACAAACTCGCTGATGCCGTTATCGAAGGCCGTCATGAATATGATCAGAAGATGATCGAACAGTACGGCGAGCAGGGTTACAACCCTGACCTCTCCCCATTCCGCCCGCTACCCGAGCAGGAAATTGCCGTGGTAGAAGAGGTTGAAGGCGAGTTCGAATACGAAGAAGTAGACGAAGCAGCCGAAGAAGAAGTTGCCGAAGTGGCAGCCGTGGAGATCATCGACACGACCACCGATGAAGACCTCGAAGAGATTATTGAAGAAGAAGAAGTGATCGTCGCCAAAGAGAAGTATATCGAAGTGGCGAAGAACTACGGCGTACTGGGCGAAGAGGACTGATGCATTGTTCTGCTCCGGCAGAAGATGCATTGTATATCTTAGTCCAACCTGACCCCCGTCCTCTACCCTCCGCGGGAAGGGGGTGGGGGGTTAGGCTAACTTAGGGCTTAAGCTCTATATTTCATGAGCAGGAGAGATAAAATGGCTGAAATTACTGCTAGTTTAGTAATGGAACTGCGTCAGAAAACTGGCGCTAAAATGATGGATGCCAAGCGCGCCCTGGTGGACGCAGATGGCAATTTCGATAAAGCGGTGGAAGTTCTGCGCGAAAAAGGGCAGGCTGATGCCGCCAAGCGCACCCACCGCACCACCGCCGAAGGTGTTGTAGTCACCGCGCAAAGCGCCGACCACAGCTCCGCCGCGCTGGTGGAACTCAACTGCGAGACCGACTTCGTCGCCAAAACGGATCAGTTCCTGGCCCTGGCCAGCAAGCTGGTGAACTTTGTGCTGGGCCAGCCCGCCGGGGAAATGACTGGCGAAGAACTGCCGGAAGAGCTGCAGAATGACATCAAGGAAGCGATCTCCAAAACTGGCGAGAATATCCAGTGTCGTCGTGCGGTAAAGATCGCCGCCGAGAACGGTGTGGTAGAAAGCTACATTCACCTGGGTGGCAAGATCGGCGTCCTGGTGCATGTCGAAGGTAGCACCGGCGAGGCCACGTGCGACTTAGCTAAAGACCTGGCCATGCAGGTAGCGGCGGCCAACCCTGACTACCTCACCCGCCATCATGTGCCGACCAGCAAAATCGAGAGCGAAAAGGAAATCTATCGCAACCTCGGGCGCAACGAAGGCAAAAAAGAAGAGTTCCTCGACCGTATCGCGGAAGGCCGATTGGACAAATTCTTCAAGGAGAACTGCCTGGAAGAGCAATCCTTCATCAAGGATCCTGATTCTTCCGTGCAGGATCTGGTAGCAAAAACCTGTCCAGGCCTCGCTATCAAATACTTCGTACGCTATCAGCTCGGAGCGTAAGAGCTGCTGAATCGAATAACCTGAACGCCGCTCGCCAAAATATATATTGGCGGGCGGTTTTTTTGTGTCATAAATATCATACTAGATGCACGACTTTATGCTATTATTACTACAAAGCAATTCTATAAGGGAGTTCGTCATGGATGCTTTAGCGATGTTTCATGCGCGGTCGAGTGTGCGGAAGTTTACCGATGAACCGGTGCCACGTGAATCATTAGAGTTAATGGTAGATTGCGCTCGCCTTGCCCCTACGGCGATGGGGATGCAATCTTGGGAATTCGTGGTGATAACAAATGATGGAGTACGCAAATGTCTGGCAGACGCGCTGGAATACGGCAAATTCGTCGCCCAGGCACCGGCTGTCATTATGGTACTCTGCAAAGACTCGAAGTACTACCTGGAAGACGGCTGCAATGCGACCAATACCCTCTTGCTGGCGGCCACTATGCAGGGGTTGGGTAGTTGTTGGATAGCGGCAGACAAAAAAACCTACGCAAATTATCTGCGGTCATTAATAGACGCCCCAGAGAATTACCATGTTGTCTCTGTTGTTGCCGTCGGTTTTGCCGCCGAAGCGCCTGTCCATTCCCCTAAACGAACTTTGGATGAAGTAATCCATTGGGAGAAATATTAAGCTTATGTCACAACCAGATGTAGTAACGGTAGGAAGTTTATTTGTCGAAGTGACGCCATCGACCCCCGGGACATCGCTGGCGGAGGGGCGTAGCTTCACGCTGGCACCGGCAGGGGCGGCGGGCAACGTGGTCTTCGCGCTGGCGCGCCTGGGGATGCAGGTACATTTCATCACTGCAGTGGGTGATGACGATTTCGGCACACAACTGGAGAATGAGTTGACCTCCTTTGGTGTCAGCACCGCCGGAGTTCGACACGCGCTGGGGGTGCTCACCCCGATATCATTTTGCTCGGTTGACCAGGGAGGCGGCAAAAAATTCTCCTTTTACCGGTTCCCTGGCTGGAGTTCGCCAATGCAAACTCTGGAGGAGAGCGATTTCGCCTGCGCGGCCATCGGGAAAGTTTTTGATTTTAGCGAGGCGGCCATCCGCGACCCAGTCATCCGTCCACTGGTTTTTCAGGCAGCGCGTGCCGCGCGTGCGGCCGGGGTGCCGGTGATTTACGCCGTCAATCTACGCCGGGATTCCTGGCATGTCATGGACGAGCAGATCATGAGCATCCAACGCAGTGCGGTGGCGCTGGCGGATGTCTTGGTGCTCAATGCCGAAGAAGTTCACTACATCAGCGGCATCCACGCCGAAAAAGGTATGATGGCGTTGCAGGCCTTGGGGCCGCGCGCTGTGGTGATGACAAATGGCGGTGACGGCGATGTCGCAATTCTCCTGGGGGACGAGTGTGCCGTAGTCCCGCCACAACAGGTGACCGTAGTCTACGACATCGGCGCGGGTGACGTCTTTCACGCCGCGCTGGTAGCGGAGTTGTTGCAACGGGATATCATCGACATGACGTTGGAGAAGCTCGTCTCCGCCGTCCGCTTCGCCGTCTCCGCCGCCGCTATTCGTGTCAGTTGCGGCCCTGACCCCCACCAGATGCCCACACGCGCGGAAGTAGAGGTATGGATGCAGGGCAGGGGATTAGTGCTGTAGAAGTATGCCCCCGTGATTACCCGAACCGATACCCCACGTTACGCACTGTTTGGATCATGTCGCCAACCTTGACGCCCAGCTTGGCGCGCAGGCGGCGGATATGCACATCTACGGTGCGGGTGCCGCCGAAGTAGTCGCTCTCCCAGACTTGTTCCAGCAGCTCCTGGCGGCTGAAGACGCGGCGGCGGTGCGAGACGAAGAACTTCAGCAGCTCGAATTCTTTATAGGTGAGGTCGATGCGCTTGTTTTCCACCCACACTTCATAGGTGGCCATATTCATGCGCAGACCTTCTATCTGCATCTGGTCTTTGGGTGCCTGTGCCCCCTGCGTCTTCCACAGTGCAAAACGTAGCCGGGCATCCAACTCACCGGGGTTGACGGGCAAGCTGAGGAAATCGTGTAAAATGGGGGTAAAACGAAGGCGCTGCAGCTCTTCCATACGTGCGAGCAGGAAGATTGGCACCGATTCCCATGCTGACTGCAAGGCGACGGGGAGATTGCCCGAGGAACTGTACTCACGGCTCATCACGTCCACCAGCACCAGTTGTGGTGTCGGTATCCGATTAAGATATTGGTTGGTAGTGAGCGGGATGATGTGAACGGTATAGGTCAGGTGTCGTAATTGGGCGATAAAAGACAGCATCGGTTCCTGACGTTCACGCTCGGTCACCACTACAATATCAGCAGTCATGGCAACGGACCAGGTCACAGGATACAGTTCTCCTCAAATGACCTTCCTCCCCAAGGTTATGTCGTTCGCGCTTCATCAATGCGGACCAGGCATCGACGCCCACCCTACGGTGAGTGCGCTACTATTGCTATTGTAACGTTTTAAGATGATATGGTCTAGTGCGGGCCACGTGGAGGAACGGCATATACAAAAAAAGATGTCGGGAGAGCTTAAACTCCCCCGACACCTATTTCCTACTTTCTATATTCCTACCCAGCCTAGAAGCGGCGGCGGGGGCGGTTGTCGCCGCCTCGGTCGTTGCTGGCGGGGCGGGGGCCGCGGTTCTCCTGCGGAGGGCGGCTGCCTTCGGCCTGGAAGCCGGGCTCACCTGCCTCGGGCATGGGGAGCATGGCTTTGCGGGAGAGGCGGATTTTGCCGTCCGGCGTGCGCTCGACGACCTTCACCACTACTTCGTCGCCGATCTTCACTTCATCTTCCACGCGCTCCACACGATGGTGGGCGAGTTGGCTGATGTGTACCATGCCGTCGCGGCCCGGGGCGATCTCGACGATAGCGCCGATGGGCTTGATCTCGACGACCTTGCCGACGTAGACTTCACCTTCGGTGATGTCGCGGGTGATATTCTCGATCATGCGCTGGGCTTCGGCGGCGATAATGCCGTCGGGCGCAGCGATGAAGACTTTGCCGTCCTGCTCGATGTCGATCTTCACGTTCAGATCGCCCTGGATTTTCTTGATCACCTTGCCGCCGGGGCCGATGACGGCGCCGATCTGGTCAGGCATGATCTTCATCACTACTACGCGCGGAGCGTTGAGTGACATCTCCGGGCGGGCTGCAGCCAGGGTTTTGTCCATTTCGCCGAGGATGTAGACACGGGCGCGGCGCGCACGGTCAAAGGCCTCTGTGAGGAGTTCGCGCGACAGTCCGCCGCGTTTCACGTCCATCTGGATGGCGGTGATACCTTCGGTGGTGCCGGTTACTTTGAAGTCCATGTCGCCGGAGCCGTCTTCCACACCCTGGATGTCGGTGAGGAGCATGGCGCGGGTCTCATCGCTCACCATGCCGATAGCAATACCAGCTACCGGGCGAACGATGGGCACACCGGCGTCCATCAGCGCGAGGCTGCTGGCGCAGGTGGAGGCCATGGAGGAGGAACCGTTGGATTCCAACACTTCCGAAACGAGACGCAGTGCATACGGGAAGTCCTCAATGGAGGGGACTACCGGCAGCAGGGCGCGCTCGGCGAGTGCGCCGTGGCCGATTTCGCGGCGTCCGGGCCCACGCATCATGCGGACTTCACCCACACTGTAGGGGGGGAAGTTGTACTGGTGCATATAACGCTTGCTCTCTTCGGGAGAGATGGTGTCCAGTGTCTGCCCGTCGCCGACGCCGCCTAACGTGAGCACGGTGAGCGCCTGCGTCTGACCGCGGGTGAAGAGGCCGGAACCATGTACGCACGGCAGGATGCCCGCTTCGGAGCTGATGGCGCGGACTTCGTCCAGGCCACGTCCATCGGGGCGGATGCCGGTGTCGAGGATCAGCAGGCGCAGGGCGGATTTGATGGATTTCTCTACCAGACCGCGGATGATCGCCTTCTCGGTGGGGAACTGCGCCAGCAATTCGGCCTCGATCTCTTTGATGAGGTCATAGGTTGCGCTCTCACGAGCCTGCTTGCTGGGGTTGCTGATGGTATCGCGTACGCGCTCATCATAGGAGTGTGCAGCAGCAATCAGCTCTTCGCTGATAACCGGCTCTACCACCACGAATTTCTCCGGGTTGATCAGGGCGACCAGCTCTTCCTGCAGCTCGATCATCTCGAGGACGCCCTTTTCGCCGAAGGCAACAGCCTCGACCATGACGTCTTCGGATATCTCTTTCGCGCCCGCTTCCATCATCAGCACACCTTCACGGGTGCCGCTGACGATCAGGTCCAGATCGCTCTGTTCCATCTGTGGGTAGGTGGGGTTGAGGATAAATTCGCCGTCGATGCGGCCGACGCGCACACAGCCGACCGGACCCTGGAAAGGGACGCGGCTGATGGAGA
>JBBRXO010000078.1:0-12949 GCA_038248345.1 Armatimonadota bacterium
ACCAGCGCCAGGGCGGTGTATTTCGTCAGATCCCCCAGCAGTTTGCAGGTGGAGGCCACCCCGGGGTCCTGCATCGGCGGCAGCGACTGTGCGGTGGGGCGATGGCGATGGTAGACGGTCATCAGGTTATCGACGTAATAACGATAGCCCAGGTCGGTGGGGATTCTACCCGCCGAGGTGTACGGCTGCAGCAGCAACCCCAGCTCTTCCAGCCGCCCCAGCTCATTGCGCACAGTAGCGGAAGACGCCTTGATACCCGGCAACTCCGCGATAATCGCTGAACTCACCGGAAGCGCTGTCGTGACATACTCCTCCACCACCGCCTGTAATATCGCCAACTGCCGGCTCGACAAAATCAACGAGTCAGCTATATTGCCCATACCTGCCCCCCAAGTTATTAATCATTATATCATACTTGAGAGAGTCGCTAGTTGGTAGTTCGGTGGGAATGAGAAAGCTGATATGCTGGAGGATAATTGTAAAATCCTATCATTATGCTGGGATTTCAATCCCAGCATAGTAATTGGGTCAGTACAATCACCACAAATAACCCCGACTAGCGACTAGCGACCATTGTCTTACATTTAACACATCACTAATTTTCATTGTGGTATAAAATGAGTACATTATGCACGGGAGGAGTTATTATGCGTCCATATGTTGATGAAGAGGCTTGTATTGGGTGTGGAACTTGTGAAGAAGTTTGTCCGGCGGTGCCGAATGTATTTTTCGTTAAACAAAAATCGGGAGTTGTTCACCCGGAAGCATGCATTGAATGTGGGGCTTGCGTGGATAATTGCCCCACTAGCGCCATCGAATTGAAGGATTAGAGAGCTGATTACCTCACTTACCGAGATGTTCCCAACGTTGCGCGTGTCCACGTTGGGAACATCTCGGTAGACGATCTATTGTTATTCAGCGGTTGCCAGTGTCACCATGAAGGTACGAATCTCGTATGGTTTAATGGTGAAGCTAAGGCAGCGTTCCGCCGACGCCACTGGTGTCGGTTCCTGCTCCATCAGGTTACATTCGACGGCGGTGATGATTTCCGTGGGCAGGGTGATGGTCACTGGCGCCGTGGCGCCGTGACGTTCTACCACGCGGATAACTACGTCAGCGGAATCCTCGGCCAGCTTCACCGCCTCCAGCGTCACGTGGTCGGTGTCTATCTGCAGCAAGGCATTTACCTTGGGCAGTGAGCCAGTGTGTTGCGCGGTGGAGATGACGGCCAGCGGATCGTTCAGATCGAGCGCTTGCTGCATGGTGCCACCCGCGCGCCAGACGCCCGCATGGGGGAAGAGCGAGTAGGTGAACCAGTGCTCCTCCTGATCCGAAGTTGGGTCAGGATTCATCGGCCCGCGGAGCAACGTCAAGGCCATCATGCGGTCGTAGGCCTCGTGGCCATATTTGCAGTCATTTAGCAGGCTTAACCCGGCATCTGGTTGCGACAAGTCCATCCACTGATGGGCTGCCACTTCAAATTTGGCCGCATCGAAGGAGTTATTGCGGTAGCAGCTTCGTTCGATATTTCCATAGGCGATATCGTAGGTGGCGGTGCGGGTGGTGATGTCGGTATAGAAGCGCGTCTTCAGCAGTTTTTGCTGTTCATGCCAATCTACCCATGTCTGGAAGTCCACGCGCGCGGCGTCCTGGGTGAGCACAATACGCTGCACCATGCGGGTGTTGAGGAATTGCCGTGATACCTCGATGGCAGAACGCACGGGGCCATTTTCCACTACAGTAACGGTGGCGCCGCTGATGTTGAATTCGACATCGGTGTAGCTGGGTGCGATATCCCAGGCTTCGTATTTGCCCGGCACATCCTCATAGAGCTTCAGCACATTGCCCTTCGCCGTGGGGGTGAAGTAGTCACGCCCTGTCGCCTTATCGAGCAACGAGATGATCTCACCCTCCCCATTGATGGTGACGCGCAGGTGGGCGTTCTCCAGCGTGGTCGGGGTCACTGCCACCGGCGCGACGACATGCCCAGGCCCCTCGACTAGCTGATAGACAGCATAGCCGACTCCGGGCACCTGTGCGGGGAAGACCAGCAGGCGTTTACCGGTCTCATAATGGGTGATGAACTGGCAGGGGACTTCCGCACCCGCTGGATCAAGTACATGAACCTGACGCTCGGGTGTCTCCCACTGCGCCAGCGAACAACGCTCTTGTGGCTGGGCATTGAAGATTACTAGTGGTTGCCCGGCATCGCGGGTGTCGATGCGGTTGGCGATATCGCCTAAGGCCGCCTGCAGCACTCCGTTACCAGTTGCGACGGTGCGGTCATAAGCTTCCAGCAGGTCCAGATACACCGGTGGGATATGCGAGCCGGGGAGGGAATCATGGAACTGATTGTTCAGCAGTTCTATCCACCCGGCGGAAAGCTCCGTGCGCGGATATGGCGTGCTGGCGAAGCAGGACCAGAGCTCGGCGTTGCGGTACAGGTATTCACAGCGGCGGTTGAGCTTCTTCAGGCGTGCCTTGGTGGTGTGTACGCCACGGTGCTCTTCTAGATATAGCTCATCGTTGACGATGGGCAGGTCAGCGTCCGCCGCTCGGGCCGCGATACTGTCCAGCGCCCCTTCGATGGTATTGGATTTCGAGGGTACCAGACCGGGGAAGTCGGTGTAGCGTTTCTGGTATTCCAGCATCTCGACATCGGGGCCGCCGCCGCCATCGCCCCAACCGAAGTTGTACAGGCTTTCGTTGATAGTGGCCTTATCGGAGAAGTTCCCCCAGTGTGTCATGATATGATCCGGCTCGACGGTGCCGATAAAGTGGGTGGGCGGCACCAGGGATAGCACACGCGATCCGTCGGGGCCTTGCCACCAGAAGGTATTTTTCTTCCAGGGGTTGGTGTCGTTCCAGACGACCATCTTATGGGTGACGAAGTAGGGCATGCCGCTGCGTAAGAGGATCTGCGGCATCGTCCAGGCATTGCCGAAGACGTCCGGGCACCAGCAGGTGCGCGGCGTGACGCCAAACTCGCGCTGAATGAAGCGGGTGCCATTGAGGATTTGCCGGACGAAAGATTCACCGGAGATGAGGTTACAGTCCGGCTCTACCCAGAAGCCGCCGATTACCTCCCAGCGCCCTTCTTTCACTCGCTGTTTCACTTCTTCGTACATCGTAGGGTAGAGCGTCTTCATCTCCTGGTACATCAGGGGCTGGCTCTGCGAGAAGATGTAGTCAGGATATTGCTCCATCAGGCGCAAGGTGGTGGCATGGGTGCGGCCCAGCTTACGGGTGAACTCCGCGTGCGTCCACAGGAAGACTACATCCAGGTGGGAGTTGCCGCACATATGCACCAGACCATCGTGTTTGAATTTCTCGGAGCTGTAGATCAGCTCATGCAAGACGGCTCGCGCTTTGCGGGCATTGGTGCAGAAGATCGTCGCATCCGGCTCATTCTGATTGATATACTGGATTGCCTCGGCCATCCCAGCTTTCAGGAATTCGGCGGCGTCTTGCTCGATATTGGGCATCACCATGACGTTGTACGCGGCGCGGAAGTCCCAGTAGGTATCGCTCATCTCCTGATCCATGACGGCGAAATAGGAGGATTCAAAGGTCTTTACCTCAGATTCGCCAAAGTGCCAGAAGATGTATGATTCGGTATCGAACTGGTATTCTTCAGCGCCGGTAGCGCAATCGGTGAGGAGCACGGTGTCGCGGAAAGGATCAAGCCCGTGGAATGGCTTGCCATCCAGCGAGAGCAGGCCGTCGCCCCCGAAGTAAACCTTCAATGCCACTTTTTTTCCTTTGAAGCGCTCCGGCATTTTGGCGGTACAGCGGAAGAGCGCACTCATATCGGGCCCGCCCCACGTCTCACCGACCTCGATAGGTTGCCAGGTATCATCGGTAAAGAGGCGTTCGCGGTGCCGGGTGAAGCGGAATCCGCGTTTCTCCCACCCATTGAGCGGCTCGGTATCTGGGAATATCCATTGCTTCAGCGCTTTGATCTTTATTTCAACGGTCTCTTCGAAGGAGATGATGCGGCGTTGTTTATTCTTAATCTCTTCGCGCCAGCGCCCGAGAATTTCCTCGACGCCGGAGGTTTTATTGGCCATAACAGGCTCCTCTCCCATGGGGGAAAATGTGGATTTATGCCCGCATTTTACGATGAAAAAGCGGAAAATGCAAGCGGTGGGATAGTCAAGCGAATGGGGCGGCCCGGGTGGACCGCCCCATTTGCTTGAGGACTGGAGTGGAATAGCCAGCGGCTATTTCATCTGCGGCAGGATGATACCGCGCAGGATGATGTTCTGGCAGAAGGTAAACACCAGGAATACTGGTATCGACGATATAACGAAGGCGGCCATGACCGCCCAGGGCATGGTGGCTGCAGTGGTGTTGAACTGATACAACCACACGGCGATTGTCCACATCTTCGGATTCTGACAAACGACGATGGCCCATTCCCATCCGCTATAGGCACCGAGGAAACAGTTAAGGGCGATGAGCGCCAGAATCGGTTTCGAGAGCGGCATGGTGATGCGCAGGAACATCATCCATTCAGGTGCGCCATCTAGGGAAGCAGCCTCATAGAGTTCCGGCGGCAAGCTGTCGAAGAAACCTTTCAGCAGGAAGATACTCATACCGCTGGCGATACCAGGCAAGATGAGCGCGGCATAGGTGTTCAATAGATGTAAGTCGCGCATCAGCAGGTAACCCGGAATCATGGATACCGCCGCCGGGAAGGCCATGGTGGCGAGCATGAAGAGTATGATCGCTGGCATCTGCTTCATACGGAAGCGCGAAAGCGCGTAAGCTGCGATAGGATTAATCGTGAGAGCTGCGAGCAAGGTGAGTACAATCAGCACCAGCGTGTTGAACAAAGCTCTTCCACGTAGTACGAGGAAATTCAGCACGTAGGTATAGTTGCTGGTAATTGATATCATGCTGTAGGCCTGCTCGTTATTGATGAAGCTGACCAGGTAGGCCATATCATAGGGCATCTCGGCCTGGGTGATATCGTTTAACTTCCAGCCATAGGCGGCATTTACTTTTTCCAGGCTGCCGTATTTTTTCAGCAGGAAATCCTGATAGGACATTTCAGCGCAATGGAGAGTTTTTGCGCTGGCTGGTACCAACCCTACATATTCCAACCAGATGCTGCGCATCTCATCTTTGCCGTCGGGCAAGGTTGTGGCCAGGGTAACCTGTTCCCAGTTAGCGGCAGTGGTACCCAGAATTTCATTGGTACGTTCCAGGTCATTTTTGAAGCGTGTTTGGATAAAAGTTCGATATGCGGCATTTATTTCCGGGGTGACGGTTAATTCCAGCAATCGAATCGGGAATTGCTTTTGTACAAACTGCGTCCAGATTTCCTGTAGTTTGGCCGGTGCGGTGGCCGGTACCGGGAAGGGAATCTCATTAATATTGGTGTATGTTGTACCGAAAGTGGTGTTGAACTCTTCGGTGGTGATAATGCCGCCCGGTTTCAATTTCAGGGTGTCGCGAAGTTGAGCGCTACCGAGGAAGTTAATCCAGGTGACTTTTAACGGGTAGGGACGGGACTCACTGATCGGCATAGACTCACCGTTGGTGGCGATCCATTTTTTGTGCATACTATTGGACAAAAATTTCCTGTCACGATAAGCCTGGGCAAAAGAACCGAAATCTTTAGCACGGGCATTTCGTGCGGGCATATAACCTGGCTGGTCCCACGGAATCTGTACTTCATTCACCGTGACGTTGTAATAGGAGTCATAGGGTACCCCCCATGAATCTCCTAATCTAGCCAATCCTTCTGAATCAGATTTATCGCCGGGCATCTTATACAGTGATTTGATATAGCCGGCGGAGTCCATCAAGTTATAGCTGCATAAGGTATCGGTGATGGGGTAATCCTTATCAAAAGCATTATAGTCCGACGCCATCTGCTGTGCTTGTTTCCACCGAGTCGGGTCACTGGCTTGACTTAGATACTGCTGGGCGAAGGTGTCAATCATGGCAGTATCTTCGCCGATGCCAGTCCAGTTTGACCACTTCGCCGGAACATTCTGAAACTGCAGTGAAAGCATATTCAGTGAATTGCGCATCGCATCCGGGTAATACGGGACTAAACCGCGGACAAACCGTTCTTCGCGTGACCACATGGAGCGTGGCACTATCGAGAAGCGCTGGTAATCCATCGGCGTAGCTACGGACGCCGTCAGGGTGATTAAAAACGGAATGACCATCGTTACGCCCAGGAGCGCAAGTATCACATACATTAACATGAAGAGGCTACGGACTTTCCACGACCGGCGGCCTACTGGTGATATAATCGGCATAACTTATACCTCCTCAACGCGGCGGAATTCTACCTGCCGCAGAATACGAATTTGTAGATAGGCGAATCCAATGAGCGCACTACCCATTACCCAAGCCATTGCTGTTGCGGTACTGAAGCGGAGATTGCTGTACGCTTCTAACCAGATTGCCATCGAGAGCACCATCGTTTCTTTGCCCGGGCCACCGAAGGTGAGCAGGAAGATATTGCCCATGCTTTGGAAAGTTCCGATGAAAGCACCGACAAAATTGATTACGATGAGCGGTAGTAACTGTGGTAAGGTGATAAAGCGAAGCTTCGCCCAGAGGTTACCACCATCCAGATCAGCTGCCTCATAAAGCTCTTCGGGGATACCCTTCATCGCAGCGAGGTAGATGAGACTGCCCATGCCCATACCGGCCCACACCGACGGTATAATAGTTGCGACCATGGCGTAGTTGGGATCGCCCAGCCAGTCAATTGGCTTAAACAGCGCTATATCGGAGATATGGGTGAATTTCACAAAGTAATAGAGCGCCTGGTTGAACAGGCCGTTTTTCAACGGGCTGTACATTAGTTTCCAGAGCAATGCGACCACCAGGCCACTGGTAAGTTGCGGCAGGAAGAACACTGAGCGCCAGAAGACTTTGCCCCAGGGAATCTCTGCCAGCAGAACTGAAAGCAGAATCGGTGTGATGAAGACGAGAATCATGTTTAAGGCAACAAATTTCACCGTCTGCCGTACCGAATTGTAGAAGTCTGGATTGAGGAAGATGTTGATGAAGTTGTCCAAGCCTACCCAGGGGCTATTGCCGACGATATGGTAGTCCTGGAAGGCCATGATGACACCGCGTAACAACGGATAGTAACCCCAGAGGGCAATTGATCCGAGTGCTGGCACCAGCAACAACCAGGGGAGCCAGCCGTGGAATACGCCGGCCGGGTTGCCCGTAGAGGCTCCCTTCGCCTTCAGATTCGCGCGGACGATTAACCCGACCATGACGAGAACCAGCAAAGCGACGAAGGAGAATATTACCCACGCCATCGGTCTGAATTTTTGTAATTCTTCAGGACGACGTGCAAACATGGTGCCCGAGTTTGCCGTGTAGTTCACTTCATCCAGTGCGGTTCTGTAATCAAAATTCTCACCACTGGCGGAAGATACCAGACTTAGTACATTGCTGTTTAGCGCGGAGTCCATAGTTACCCAGAACCCGGCGAATGGCTCGGTACAAGTTTTAGCGGCACCAGAGTCAAGGTCAGCGTAGAGTTTACGTAAGCTGGGTGGTACGTCATTAACATAATCTTTGAAGCCGAGGCGGACAAGATCGCGGGGGTCAACGAAGCGCGCCTTACCAGAGAGCACCTGTTTACGGATACCCTCATCTGTTGCTCCTTGCGATACCAGGGTGGTCATGACTTTCCAGATAGCATCGCGTTCCGCTTTCGGTCGGCGTGCCACACCTTCTGTCATTACCGCAAAGTGGCGCTGATATTGGATGATGGGGAAGCCACCGGGCCCACCTGGTACCGGGAAGACTCCGAGTAGATCCGGGTTAACCCCCCAGTTTCCCTGGGCACCGCCGAGGTCGTTATAGAACCATTGGGTCATGGCCAGATTGCCACTCCCGAGCTCCTTGCTCCAGTTGTAATTATCTGAAGCGCCGCCGATGGTGGAGACCATTCCGGTATTTACCTGCGCGTCGGTGAAGGTAAGCTCACGTCCCGATGATAGTGTCACTTTTTTTGCGGCCACTTCAGCCTGGGTGAGATTGACTGGTTCTCCGGTTTGGGGGTCTTTCAACCAGCGTTGCCAGCGCAATCGGTGGTACATCTCCACGGCGCTTTTTGCCGCTGGACTATTCAAGTCCGCCTGCCATTCGGAAGGTACCATCGCCAGGTCTTCTTTAGTATCTGTTGGCAAGTAATTGATGGCATCTGTCGTCAGGTAAGTGGTGGCATTCATCGGGAATTTGTAGGTCTTCCCCGTGGTCAGACTGGTTTTATTCTGAATTACCGGAGTGCCGCCGGCGCTGGCCAGCCAGGAGAGCCAGGTGAAACCATAGCTGGGGAGAGCAAACCCGACTTTGCTACGTGCTGGATCGGTTAATTTCTGGCACCAGTAGATGAATTCATCCCAGGTTTCCGGGGGTCTGTTGGGATCCAGGCCGGCTTGCCGAACCAGGTCGACGCGGAAGATGATGCCCATTTGATTGGTGCTGGATGTTGGGAGGCCATAGACTTTTCCATCTACGGTGGCTATCTGGCGGGAAAGTGCAGGTTGATTTTTCCATCCTGCCCATTTTTCTTCTGATTCATCCAGGACATTATTCTTATTTGTGTCATCGCCAACCCATTCATTCAGTGGGTAGAGAAACCCTTGCTGAATGTCGGTGCGGATGATGTGCGACCAACAGTAATACATGTCAGGGGCGGTCTGTCCCGCGATTGACATCATCAGCGGTGTGCGCCCACCAGCGCCGGGGAGTGTTAGACCGGACCAGGTAGTCACCTGGATGGTCGGGTCTTCACGCATCAACTTAACAATCGGATCATTCTCCGATGACGTACCCTGTCCACCATCCCACAATTGGAACTGTGAGACGGGAATCCGTTTCGGCGGTGTTTGCGCTGATGCGAAAACTGCCAGGGCGAGCAGACTACAGAGAAAGACGCCCAATAGCAGATTTTGTACAATGATGTGGTGTTTTTCCATTACAATATCTCCCCGTTGAATTTAATATAGCATATATCCCCCGGCTATTACAATCATCTGACGCGGTGTTAATTATATCTTAACATCCGTAGTTGTCGATGAGCGTCATAAACTGGAGTTGTTATCCATGAATCCGCTAATGATCACAGGTAAAAGCTCGACTCATATCTGGTACTTCCACCCCGGCTACACCCCAAATATCGCGCGCATATTCAGTGATGGTACGATCACTGCTGAATTTACTGCAGCGGGCAACATTGAGAATACTCATACGATTCCAGCGCTCGGTGTCAAGGAAGGCGGCGCTGACCGCGTCCTGCGCGGTGACATAAGCGTCGAAATCGGCACAGATATTGTAGCCATCATGGTAACGCAGTTCATCGAGTATCGGCTGGAAGAGCCCGGACTGACCGGTCGAAAAGAAGTCGCAGCGGATCAGCTCAATCACTTTGGTAAGCAATGGTGAGTTGTCGATATACTGCTGCGGGTTATATCCACCCTGCCAGAGCGCAGCTACCTCCGCAGCGGTTAGGCCGAAGATGAAGATATTTTCCGCGCCAACTTCCTCCAGAATCTCAATATTGGCGCCGTCTAACGTGCCGATGGTGAGGGCGCCGTTGAGGGCGAACTTCATATTGCCGGTGCCGCTGGCTTCTTTGCCCGCGGTACTGATCTGCTCGGAGAGATCGGCGGCGGGGATGAGCTTCTCCGCCAGTGAGACCCGGTAGTTGGGCAGGAAGACAACCTTCAGTTTGTCATTCATCTGCGGGTCGCGATTGATCATGTCGGCAATATGGTTGATGAACTCGATGATCAGTTTCGCCATGTAATAGCCCGGTGCCGCTTTGCCGCCGATGAGGCAGGTGCGGGGGACGATGGGCATATCCGGGTTCTCTTTGATACGCACGTAGGTAGCGATGATATACAGCGCGAAAAGCAGCTGTCTTTTGTATTCGTGCATCCGCTTCACCTGCACGTCAAAGAGCGACTCCGGCGTAAGGATGATATTGTGATCTTTGGCGACACGCTCAATGATCGGCGCTTTAGAATCTAGTTGCACCTTCGCCCAGCGCGTGCGGAATTCGGGGTCATCAGCAAACGGTTCCAACTTTTTCAACTCATCCAGGTTTTTCACCCATTTGTCGCCAATAGCCTCATTAATGAGCGCGGCCATTCCCGGGTTGGCCTTGCGTACCCAGCGTCGTGGGGTGATTCCATTAGTTTTATTCTGGAATTTCTCCGGCCACATCTCGGCAAAATCCCGGAAGATCGTCTCGATCATCAGCTTGCTGTGCAGCTCCGCCACTCCATTGACCGCATGGCTCCCCACTACTGCCAGGTAGGCCATACGTACCCGCTTTACGCCATCCTCGGCGATGAGCGACATGCGCGCCATGCGGT
This sequence comes from Armatimonadota bacterium, assembly GCA_038248345.1. GTDB lineage: Bacteria > Armatimonadota > Hebobacteria > CAIYQO01 > CAIYQO01 > CAIYQO01. Next base: position 10,374 of record JBBRXO010000078.1, read on the forward strand.
CTACATCAGTGGGGTAGCAACGCGAGACCTCTTTAAGAAAGAAGTGATTAATGAGGTAGATGATCTCCATGTGGCGCGGCAAGAGTGTGGTGAGTAACTCCACTGGCCATTCTTCCAGCGCCTCTGGCATCAGAGTGTGGTTGGTGTAGCCGAATATCCGCGTACAGATAGCCCGGGCATCCCGGAACTCTAACCCCTCTTCATCTATCAGCAAGCGCATTAACTCGGGTATCGCGAGTGATGGATGCGTGTCATTGAGCTGGATGGCGATAGCGTCGGGTAAAGAGGTGATGTCGCTGCCGAACTCTTCCTTAAAGCGGCGCAGGATATCCTGCATCGAGGCGGAGACGAGGAAGTATTCCTGCTTCAGCCGCAGCTCGCGTCCCATACTCACGTTATCGTTGGGGTAGAGCACCTTGGTGATATTCTCCGTCATCACCTGATCCGAGCAGGCCTCCAGGTAATCACCCTGGTTAAATTCATCGAAGTTGAACTCTTCCGGTGAGTGCGCTGTCCAGAGCCGCAGGGTGTTGGCCGTATAGTTGCCGTAGCCGGGCACCGGCGTGTCATACGCGACGGCCTGCACTTCATTAGCATTTACCCAGGTGGTACGCTCTATTCCATCATGTTCCACTCGGTTCTCGGTATTCCCGCCAAAATAAATTTGGAACTTCATCTCCGGGCGGGCGATCTCCCACGGATTAGGCAGCGCCAGCCAGTTGTCCGGGGATTCCACCTGCTTAAAGTCTACGATCTTCTGGTGAAATAGTCCATAATCGAAGCGGATGCCGTAACCATAGGCAGGAATCCCCAACGTGGCCATGCTGTCGAGGAAACAGGCCGCCAGGCGTCCCAGACCGCCGTTACCCAGCCCAGCGTCGACCTCCTGCTCGCGGATAGCTTCCATGTCCTGGTTCAGCTCTTCCAGCGCATTGCGGCAACTATCCTCCAGTCCCAGATTTAGTAAACTATTACCGAGCGAACGCCCGATGAGATACTCCATGGAGAGGTAATAAACACATTTGGGACGGGTGTTATGGTAAAACTGCTGCGTTACCATCCACCGTTCGATCAATCGCTCATTAACAGCGTACGCCGTCGCCAGAAAACGGTCATACTCCGTAGCGCTAAAATGATCCTTCGCCAGCCGATATTCTAAATTATTCAATAGCGAGATCCGAAATGATTCCGCATCATTCCCTTTACACGCGATGCGCCAGGATTCCGGTAGGTTACGAACGGGCATAATTAATTCCTCAGATGACTGCATGACTAGGTGTTGAATAATAATACAGGTAGTGGGGGTATTTTACAATATAATGATGGAGGAAATAGCGCTTTGGCTCCGGTGTAACAGGAGCGAAGCCCACCGAGGTAACTACTTAATAGCGTTACCCTTATAATGTACTACCTCAGTGTCCGTTACGGTGATCAATCCCTCGCCCACCATCTCCTCCAGTGTCGGAAGAAAAGCGGCGATGCGCTCCGGTTTATCCACGATGTCGATCACCACTGGCAGATCCTGCGCCAGATCCAGCAGACGTGACGTATGGATACGGCTGGTGGCGCCGAAGCCCTCCAGCCCGTGGAGCACCGTCGCCCCTGCCATTCCCATGTCATGCGCCCGTTGCACGATTGCAGCGTAGAGCGGTTTGCCGTGCCACCGGTCGCTGTCGCCGATGTATATTCGTATAATCTTCGCCGCGCCGATAATTTGCATATGATTCTCCCTTATATTCCCCGCGCCAGCTTCGTCCCCAGCCATACAGCCAGGAACCCTACCAGCACGCTGGCGAGCACGTTGGCCAGCGCCCGCAGCATACTGCCGCCCTCCGCCAGTCGCAGTGTCTCATACTCGAAGGTGGAGAAGGTGGTATATGCGCCCACAAAACCGATGGAGACCAGCAGGCGCAGATGCGGAGCGGGGATGATCCGTTCCGACATAATAGTGGCGAACAGCCCGAGGATGAAACAGCCGCTGATGTTAATGACGAAAGTACCCCAGGGGAACTGATTGCTCCAGTTAGTGTCTACCCAAAGACCCAACCAGTAGCGTGCGTTGGCCCCCAGGAAGCCCCCCAGACCCACCCACCAGCTGTCTTTTAGAATCTGTAGTAGAGTTTCATAGCGCATTATCTATCTATAATCGCCCATTTTCCCGCCTGCGTCAATTAAAAACGGGTTGAGATGGGTACTATTTTGAAAATAACCCACCAAACCCCTTGACCTGCGTAGCTCGTTGCAGTATTATAAACCTCGCGCCCTGATGAAGAGCGCGTTCGAGTTGAGGCGGTGAATTGAAACTTTGAAAATAGTTTCTCCAACCCCTTGACAGAGACATGGGGATTATGGTTTAATAAACCCCGCGGTCATGGATTGGCCGAGTGAATAAAAGCTGATCACGCTCAACTTGAGCAATAAATCGGTTTTAATCGCGAATGTACCTTGACAACTGAACAGTGTTCGGACGCTTGAAATAGAAAATGCGGGGCCTGTGGTCAACGAAAAGTCCAAGGTAACTTACGCTGATGAGAATCAGTGTTAAGATATATTATTTGGAGAGTTTGATCCTGGCT
>JBBRXO010000079.1:0-12899 GCA_038248345.1 Armatimonadota bacterium
TGCTGGGAGCGCACGCTCCCAGCACTCTCTTCGTGCCTTTGTGCCCTCGTGGTTTCCCTCGCTCTATCTCATGGGGGGGGGGCGCCCATGCTACGATAGGGCAGGCGGGACGCCGCGTTCCCAGGGAGTTGTAGCCTGCGCCCTTGCACATTTATTGATTGTCAGACCGGACTATTCCTTGTATACTTCCCTATGGTAATAGATCGGGAAGTGCAACGATGTCGTATGGCTCGTTGATTACAGGAGATGTGCTATGACCCGAAAAAAGAAATCCGACGTGCAACCAGAAGTTCACGCCATGCCCGATGCGCCGCGAACTTCGGGGCGGGAGGCGAGCTTTCCTATCGTCGGTATCGGCGCGTCCGCCGGGGGGCTGGCGGCGTTTGAGACGTTTTTTCGGCAGATGCCCGCCGAGACCGACAGCGGTATGGCCTTTGTGCTGGTGCAGCATCTGGCCCCTGCACACACCAGCCTCCTTGTTGAGTTAGTGCAGCGCTATACCAGCATGCACGTTACTGAGATCGAAGACGGCATGGTCGTCGAGCGCAACAACATCTATATTATCCCCCCCAACGCCGACCTCTCAATTTTCCATGGCCGGTTGCAGCTGATGCCGCCCAGCGCACCGAAACGGATACCCTTGCCCATTGATTCTTTTTTTCGTTCGCTGGCGCAGGAGAAAGAGGATGACGCTATCGTCATCGTGCTCTCCGGGGCCGGCAGCGACGGCACCCTCGGCGTGCGTGCGGTGAAAGAGGCTGGCGGCATGGTGATGGTGCAGGCGCCGGGCAGCGCAGAATACGACAGCATGCCGCAGAGCGCCCTCGCCACCGGTCTGGTGGATTATGTGCTGCCCCCGGAGGAGATGCCCGCGCAGTTGCTCGCCTACGTTCAGCATGCCGGAACCTCGCTGCAGTCGGACACCGATCCGCTGCCCAAGGAGGTGGATGACGCGCTGCAGAAAGTATTGCTACAGTTGCGTACCCACCTTGGGCATGACTTTACGGATTACAAGCCGAGTACCATCCGCCGTCGTATCGAACGACGCATGGTGGTCAATCAGCTGGATACCCTGGACGCCTATGCGCGCTACCTCCAGCAAACGCCGCAGGAAGTGGCCATCCTCTTTCGCGAATTGCTGATCGGCGTCACGCGCTTTTTCCGCGATACAGAGGCGTTTGCGGCGCTGAAAGAGCATGTGATTCCCCACTTATTCGACGGCAAAAGCGCCGGAGAGGCGGTGCGCGTGTGGGTGCCCGGCTGTTCCACTGGCGAAGAAGCCTACTCGCTGGCTATGCTACTGCGTGACTATGCCACGCAGCAGCGCGCCGAGATCAAGGTGCAGGTATTTGCCACAGACATTGATCCGGGAGCCATCGAGACCGCCCGCGCCGCCAGCTATCCCGCTAACATCGCCGCCGACGTGCCCCCGGAGTACCTGGGACGTTATTTTACCCAGGAGGAACAAAGCTACCGCGTGCAAAAATCCATCCGGGACATGGTGGTGTTTGCCGAGCAGGACCTGATTATGGACCCGCCCTTTTCCCATATGGATCTGATTAGTTGCCGCAATCTGCTAATTTACCTTAACGCCGATCTCCAGAAAAAACTGCTGCCGTTATTTCATTACGCGTTGAATACGAATGCGTACCTGTTTCTCGGCAATTCGGAGACCGTCGGGGAATTCACTGACCTGTTTACCCCCAGCCAGCGCAAGTGGAAAATCTACCAAAGCAAGGCAGCGGTGACGCCTTATCGCCTGATCTCGGTCCTTCATCCGTCGTTGCCCGGCGCCAACCGGGTGCAAGGCGTGCCGGGGGGAGAGGCCCGTCTAGCAGAGCCGCGGGGCAGCCTGCGGACCATTATGGAGCAAAACCTGCTGACGCACTATACGCCACCCAGCGTGCTTATCAATGACGCCGGGGAAGTGCTCTTCGTGCATGGCAGCACCGGTGGCTATCTGGAGCCGGCATCCGGCGAAGTTAATCTCAACATCGTGCGCATGGCGCGTCCCGGCATTCGGGTGGAGTTGTCCACTGCCGTACACAAGGCGGTGACACAGAAAGAAGTCGTCGATATCGAGGGATTGCAGGTGCAGGTGAATGCGCAGCTGCAGACCGTGAACCTGCATGTAAGACCGGCGACCGCCCCCGCCGCACCGGGATTGTACCTGGTGGTGTTTGACGCACTCCCCACCGTGGCGTCCACGCCGGCGAAGAGATCCACCCATACAAAGGCTACCGGTCCCGACCCACAGATCGCCACCCTGGAGCGGGAATTGCGCGCCAAGGATGAATATCTGTCCTCCCATATGGAAGAATTGACGACGGCCAATGAGGAGTTACAGTCTGCCAACGAAGAATTGCAGTCCACCAATGAGGAGATGGACACCTCGCGCGAGGAATTGCAATCGGTGAATGAAGAATTATCGACGGTGAACACCGAACTGTCGAGAAAGATCGAAGAACTCTCCCAGGCCAACGGCGACATGAACAACCTGCTGGCCGGCACAGATGTGGGCACGGTGTTTATCGACCGTGAATTGCGCATTCAGCGCTACACCCCCGCCGCCACCGCGATTGTCAACCTCATTCCGACCGATATCGGGCGTCCCATCGCGCATCTCGCCACTAACCTGATGCACTACGAGACGCTACTGCAGGATGCCCGCCACGTCTTTGACACCCTGCAACCCAAAGAGATTGAGGTGCAGACCGATGACGAGCGTTGGTACCTGATGCGGATATTGCCGTATCGTACCCAGGAAAACGCCATTGATGGCGTCGTTATCACCTTCGTCAACATCACCGCGCTGCGCGCGGTGCAGGAGCTACTGCGGGTCTCGCAGCTCACCGAGCAAGCGCATGCCTTTGCCGAGAGTATCGTGGACACCGTCCGCGAGCCATTGCTCGTGCTGGACGCCGACTTGCGCGTCATCTCCGTCAACGACGCCTTTACCGACACATTCAAAGTTAACAGAGACGAATCAGTCGGGACAATGTTGTATGAGTTGGGCAATGGTCAGTGGAACATACCAACGTTGCATACGCTGCTGGATGAGCTGTTGCCGCAGCGAACCACCATACGTGACTACGAGGTGACCCATACCTTTGAGCACATCGGGCCGCGTGTGATGCTATTGAATGCACGTGAACTGCGCCTGGTCGACGGCCAGCAACGGATGATTCTGCTGGCCATCGATGATGTGACCGAGCGACCGGATAAAAGAGGGGCGATATGAAACGCGAACCATCTGCTGAAAATTCGCTGCGAACACGCGCCGAGAAGAGCCTGCAAGCCGAACCTGAATCAGTGGACACGCTGTCGCATGTGGAGGCAAAACGCCTGCTACATGAGTTGCGTGTGCATCAAGTCGAACTAGAGATGCAGAATACCCAGTTGCAGCAGACGCAGGAGGAACTGACCACCACACGTGACCGCTACCGCGATCTCTATGACTTTGCCCCGGTGGGGTACTTGACCATCAGCGTCGACGGGCACATCCAACAAGCGAACCTGACCAGCGCCAGCCTGCTGGGGGTCGTACGCCACAAGCTGGTACACCAACCGCTCATGCATTTCATCGCACGCGACGGGCAGGATGCCTATCATTTCCTCCGCCAGCGCCTGGGGCAAGCAGAGACGCCACAAACGGTGGAATTGCAGATGATTCGCGCAGATGGCTCGTCATTCTGGGCACGCCTAGACGCCATTGTCACGCATGAAACACACAGCGAGGACGCCGCGCAGCACACGGTGTATCGGGTGATCATCAGTGATATTACCGAGCGCAAACAGGCGGAAGACGCACTCACACAGAGCGAGCAAACGCTGCGCGAGGTGAATGCAACGTTGGAGCTACGGGTGGAGGCGCGTACGGCTGAGTTGGCGCAGGCAAATGCGGAGTTGCAGGTAGACATCACCGTGCGCAAGCAGGATGAGGAGGAGCTACGGGAACTCACCACTCGTCTCAAACTAGCCACAGAGTCAGGGCAATTTGGCGTGTGGGACCTGAACCTGATCACGGGTGAGATGATCTGGGATGAGCGGATGCTGGCGTTGTATGGTCATACACGAGAGACCTTCCCCGGTGGCATCGAAGCATGGGAAACAGGACTACACCCGGATGATGCTGCAATAGCGACTGGGGAATTTGAAGCAGCTCTTAGTGGTGAAAAGCCCTTCAACACTGAGTTCCGAGTTGTTCATCCTGATGGGACTGTCAGGCATATTGATGCCCACGGCGTCATCATCCGGGATAAGAGTGGGAACCCAACCCAGGCACTTGGGCTAAACAATGACATCACCGAGCGCAAGCAGGCCGAAGAGGAGCTACGGGAGACTACGGCGCGGCTGAATGACCTGTATGTGTCCATGACCGAAGGATTGGCGCTGCACGAAATAGTTGCCGATGCGACGGGCACGGCCATCGACTATCGCATCCTCGACGTGAACCCCGCGTTCGAACGCATCACCGGCCTTACGCGTTCCGGGGCGGTCGGCATCCTCGCCTCGCAGTTATACGGCACGGCCCACGCCCCCTACCTCGACATCTTCAGCATGGTAGCTGCCACGGGCGTACCCTACGAATTCGAGACCACCTTTGACCCCATGGGCAAGTGCTTCCACATCTCAATCTTCTCGCCGGGCAAGGGGCAATTTGCCACGGTGTTCCAGGACATCACCAAGCATAAGCAGGCGGAGGAAGAACGCGAGCGCCTGCTGGATGAACTAGCACGGCGCGCCGCGGAATTGGACGCGACCGTCGAAGCCATCGCGGACGGATTGCTGATCTATGACACCGACGGCCATGTGATACGCACGAATGCGACTGCCGACCGTATCCTGCAGTATACCTATAAGGAGAAAGAGCAGTCTATTGCCGACCGCGCACTAGCGTCACAGCCCACGAAAGCGGACGGCACAACCTTTGCTTCAGGTGAAACGCCGGCAAAACGCGCGCTTCAAGGCGAAACGGTGTCGGGCGTGATCATGGTTATCCACCGCCCGCATCGGATTGCCTGGTTATCAGTGAGCGCCGCGCCGATCCACGGCCGAGACGGGGAGATCGTCAGCGCGGTGGTAACGATCACCGACATCACCGCCCTCCACGATCTCCAGGAAGAGCAACAAGCCTTTCTACATCTGGTCTCGCATGACCTGCGCATTCCTATCACCATCATCAACGGATATGCACAAGTTATGCAGGATGCGCTGGCAGCACAAGGAGTGGATGGCCTGCTGCTCTCCAGCGTCTCGGCGATTCGGCGCGGTGTGAAGCGGATGAACACCATGATTCAGGATCTGGTGGATCTTGCCCGTGTGGAAGGCGGACAACTCGCGCTCAAACCACAACCGATCGCGCTGTCCGACTATATCCCTGACCTGCTCACCCATTCCGCCGCCGTGCTGACGGTGACGCGCATCCAGGTAGAGCTACCACCAGACCTGCCGCTCATTGCAGCGGATGATGACCGGTTGCAGCGCATCCTCACTAATCTGTTCTCGAATGCGCTGAAATACTCCGAACCCGACACGCCGGTGCTGATCAGCGCGTGGCGGAAAGATGAAGCGGTGGTCATCACCATCACCGATCACGGCTGCGGCATCCCAGCAGAGTCGCTCCCGCACCTGTTCGAGCGATTCTACCGCGTCCCCAGCGAGCGGAAAGCCGAAGGCATCGGCCTGGGCCTCTACATCACCAAGATGCTGGTAGAAGCGCACGGCGGCCGTATCTGGGTGGAGAGCGAAGAGGGCACGGGTAGCAAGTTCCACTTTGCGCTGCCGGTGGCGTGAGACATAGCATGGGCGTCCAGCCCATGAGAACGGGGTTGGGAGAGATAATATATAAACACAGATAAGGTAGGTAATATGTGTATCCCCTGGGAGCGTAGGGTGTAGATCATGAGGTTCTCGAATGGCGTCCCGCCTGCCCTTTTTCTCTTCTTGCCTTTGTGCCTTCGTGGTTTCCCTCGCTCTATCTCAAGGGGGGGGGACGCCCATGCTACGAGGGGCTTTCCCAGCAGATTTGACGCCACGTTTCACAATGGGTATATTTATCGTATGCCGTATGGGAATCCGACAACTATTGTTAAACCACAGCGCAAACATCATGGGCCGCTGTTCACTATATTGTGGATGCTGCCGGCCATGCTGGTGGCGCTGGTGGGTGGGTATCTGCTGGCGCAACGGGTGGTGGCGCCGAAGTATCTGCAGGGGAGCGTAATACGCCACCAGGACAACAAGCCTATTCGCACGCTCTCGCCCGATGACGCCAGCAAGCTGACGCGCGACGAGCCTTCGCCGGTGTGGACAGAGGGCGTACGAAAGTCTGACCTGCCGAAAGACGCCCCGGTGCCCAAAAGCAAAAAATCATCCGGAAGTAAGCCTGGCAGTAAAGTTCCTCCGCCCGAGCCCGAGCCGGAGAAGCCCCCCGCCGATGCCCCGGTGGACGCCCCCGCAGCTGACGTGACGACGACGACTAACTGATGCGAGTATTTATCCTCACCGGTGAACCATCTGGCGATCTGCACGGCGCGTATCTGGCACGGGCGTTGCGCGCACTTGACCCCACCATCGTGGTTGAGGGCGTGGGCGGCACGCGTATGCGCGAGGCGGGCGTGCAGCTGGCCATCAACAGCGAGCACTGGGGCGCTATCGGCATCGCCGAGGCGCTGACCAAGGTGCCGGGGCTGATCCGCCAGAAGGTACGGCTGACGAAGCTGCTGCGCGAGAACCCACCGGATGTGCTGGTCACCATCGACTTCGGCTACTTCAATGTACGCGTCATCCGCGATGTTCGCGCGTTCGTGCCCAAAATTATCTATTACATCCCCCCCGGTTGCTGGTCGCGCCAGCGTGCCGCCGGGCGGCTTCCCTTCATGGTGGATGCCATCGCCACGCCCTTCCCCTGGTCGGCGGAAAACCTGCGTGCGGCGCACGGCACCGCGCAAATCGAATGGGTGGGCCACCCGCTACTGGATTATTGCCGCAGCGATTTTACCCGCGCCCAGGCACGGGAGTTGCTCAGCCTGCCTGCTGACCGCCCGGTGGTGGCGGTGATCCCCGGCAGCCGCAGCGCGGAGCTGAAGCATATCCTGCCCACCTTCCTGGCGACGGTGAAGCTGTTGCAGCCGCAGCCCGCCGTGCTCATCACCGTGGCCCCCAGCCTGGGCGAGGCGGCCGTGCGCGCACTGATACCCCCCGGTATGGAGGTGCGGCTGCTGCGCGGGATCGACTACAACCTGCTGCAGGCCGCCGATGCCGCGCTGGTGACCAGCGGCACCGCCACGCTGGAGCTGGCCATCCTGGGTATGCCCATGGTGATCGCCTACCGCGTTGGCTGGCTGAGTAACATCCAAATAAAAATCCTGATGCTCACCCGCAAAAAGCGTGGGCTACGTTTCATCGGCCTCCCCAACATCCTCGCCGATGCACCGATAGTGCCCGAGCATATCCAGGACGACGCCACCCCGGAGCGGCTGGCCGCATCACTCACCCCGCTGTTGACGGATACCCCGGAGCGCCGCTCCCAACTGGCCGCCTTCGCACAGATACGCCAGACCCTGGGAGCAGGTGGGGCCGTGGAGCGGACAGCGCGGATGGTGATGGAACTGCTCGGGAAATAGGATCAGGCTGGCGGCCCGTGTACCGTCACTTTTTTCGCCAACACCACTTCTTCTTCACCGACATTGGCGAAAACCAGTTGCATATCTATCCGCAATCCAGGTAAGATACTCACTTCAGGCGTATCTTCACCGCCAAAAGTGTCAACAAGGGTCAATTTGCCTTCGGTATTACGAATATATATCTGTACCCACTTCTCATCCGGGTGTACTATCCAAAATTCACGCACTCCCACGCGATCATAGAGCGCTTTTTTTACCTTCAGGTCTCTGGTTGCTGTGGCGGGCGAGAGTATCTCTACTACCATATCCGGCGCGCCGGTGCAGCCTCGACGGGTGATCTTCTTCCGGTCGCAAATCACCACGATATCGGGTTGCACTACTGTTTTCGTGTCTTCCTCACGCTCACCAGCATTGGGTAAAACCACATCAAATGGGGCGGCAAATACGCGACAGGACTTTCTCAATAGGAAAGTTGCCAACTGCCGATGCAACTCACCAGAGATCTCCTGATGGTCTACAGTAGGAGCCGGAGACATGTTATAGGCCACGCCGTCAATTATCTCCCAGTGTTCGCCGTCCGGCCAATGCAGATAATCGCCGTAAGTATATTCATATTCTTCTTTCCGCATTGCGAGCGCCATTTTGCTACCTCCAGTTATCGTACCATCATTTTATGCCAAAGTTGTTGTATTCGCAATACTCAACCCCTCACTCAATGCAGGAATTACCCCATCCCACGCGGAAAATATAATTGTAATTCTAAGGAAATGAGAGCAAATATATGGCAGTCTATCAACCAAATGCCGTACTCGGTAATTCGCGTACCCTGGTGACTATGGGGGCGGCGGGGGAGATTATGACCTTCTTCTATCCGCATATCGACTTCCCGCAGAATGTCTACCAAGGGATGCCGGCGGTGTATCTGGGCACGCCGGGGCATGGGGAGTTCACCTGGACATATGAATCCTGCTGGCAGGCGAAGCAGGAGTATGTGCCGCGGCGAAATATCCTCGTCACCACCCTCACCCACGCGGGTGCTGGGCTGGAGCTGACGATCACCGACCTGGTTCATCCTGAGCGCGACATCTTTTGGCGGCATTTCTCGCTGAAAAACGTCGGCAATCGGACGAGTGTCGGCACTTTGATGCAATACCTGGCGCTACGCCTGGGGGAGATTCCGCGCAAGAACTCGGCGCGTCGCCGTGAAGGCAGTTGCGCTATCATCCAATACTGGCGGCATATGTGCTTCGCCATGGGGGGCGACTGCTATGACTCCTTCGCCATCGGCAAAATCGGCGCGGGCAACAGTGCGCGGCAGGATATGCTCGATGGTGCGCTGAACAATCAGCGGGAAGAGCTGGGTGATGTGGACACCGCCTACGCCTGGTACTTTGAGCTGGCTCCCGGGCAGGAACTCACCCGCGACTTCATCATCTCCGCCGGGCAGAATGAGACAAAATCACTGGATCAGTTGCATCTGCTGGAAGAGGCGGGGTTTGCCTCTGTCTACGCTGAGACGGATAACTGGTGGGGCGAATGGCTGAACAAAGCCGTACCGGTGGCGCTGGAGCCCTTATTGACCGAGACCTATTACCGCTCGCTGCTGGCCACACGGTTGCTCTACGACGAGCGCTACGGCTCCTTCCTCGCCGCGCCGGAGTTCGACCCGATGTTCGAGCGCTGCGGCGGCTACGGCTTCGTCTGGCCGCGTGATGCCGCCGAGGTGGTGCTGGCGCTGGAGCTGGCTGGCTTCCCCGATATGGTGGGGCATTTCTTCGATTGGGCGAAGCTGACGCAGCACGCCACCGGCTACTGGGATCAGCGCTACTGGTCGAGCGGCGAGGTGGGGCCAGGCTGGTGCAGCTTCCTAGACAGCATCCAGATCGACCAGACCGGATCGATGGTCTATGCACTGGGCGCACATGAGAAATGCTTGCCGCACGAGCACTGCAGCGAGTTCCGCCAGCGCTACTGGGCGGTGACGGAGAACGCCTGCGACTACCTGCTGGCGGCGCTGGGGGAAAATGGCCTGCATGAACAGGCCTTTGATCTGTGGGAGAAGTTCCTCGGCAGCTTCACCTACTCCAACGCCAGCATCTACGCCGCGCTTAACACCGGCGCGGCCTGGGCGGCCGCACGGCACCTGGATGGGCGGGCCACCGAGTGGACAGCAGCAGCGGAGCGCATCAAAGCGAAACTACTACGCGATTGCTGGAACGGTGAATACTTCGCGCGGGGCTATGACGCGGGTGGTAATATCGACTGGGGCGTGGATAGTAGTATGCTGGGCGTCTTCGATCCCTTCGGCATGATTACACTAGAGGTGCCGGAGGAGTGCGCTATGGTGGAGAGCATGGTACACACCGTGCGCACGCGCCTGACCAAACAATTGCACGAAGGCGAGGCGATCATCCGCCACGAAGGTGACGACTATGTAGATGGCAGCGCCGGTGGGGTGAACACCCTGTGGCTGGCGCGGGTGATGTTGCGGCTGGCGTTGCACTTCCGCGACATTGATGTGGATAAATCCGAGGCCTACCGCACCGATGCCGAGAAATACCTGCGCACCGTCATCGCCCGTGGCACGGATACGCTACTCCTCCCGGAGCTGATCGGCAGCGACACCACCCCCCGCTGGGCCGTCCCGCACGGCTGGGCCATGTCCAGCTACGTCCAATGCGCATTGCTGCTAGAGGAGCTGAAGAGGTAAAGCGGGTGTGGGCGGGATGATCCTATTGTCTTAACCCAGATTTTCATGATTATAAGGATACCCCTGATAACTGGGCCGTTGGGCAGGAAGTTATCAATAAAATCCTTATAATCCCATAAATCCGGGTTCAGACTACGGCCCCGGAGAGACAGACATACCCCCGCTACTTCACAACTTCAAACGCCACTGCTGATAGAATGCCCAGGGAAGTGTGTGTTGTGCGGGCTTTGGTGGTGGCGGTGGCGGGGATGTCGGTATCCAGGAAGGCTTCGATGATCAGGTTATCGGCGTAGCCTACATGTTTGTCATCGGCGACGAGGGTGAAGGTGACGCCGGTGGGGGATTTGGCCACATCCTTGAGCGTAATGCCCGCTGGCGGGTCAAGGAGCGTCAGCCGATTGGGGGCTGTCTGCCCGGCTTTAAGAGGGAGGTTCACCTTGAGTTCGCCACCAGATGGTACGTGTATTTTCTCCCCGGCGGCCTGGTTCAAGGTTAAATAATCTCGGATAGCGCCGCGTTTCGCCAGTATATGTAATTGCCCTTCCGGTACCAGGTGCATATAGGCGAATGCTTGCATTTCATGCTCAGCGGCGAGGACTGGACGGGTGACGGTTTTGCCCGCGATCACTGCACGTCCTTCCAACCCCAGTACGAACGGCCCGTTAATGACTTTTTGCGGAGGGATTAACGTCATGGTCATCCGCACAGAATCAAGCCCTTTCGGAATCCGTGCACCGCTCAATTGATACCTTGCATCCTTCAGGGTAATGTCAATATCCCCATCCCAGCCATCTTTGCGGAAAGCGTAGGCGGTGAACACCGTCGGGGTGCCGGGAGTCAGATTCAGCGCGGAGGGAGAGACGCATACGGTAAAATCCCCCTGCGGCGGGCTGATGCGCAGATAGTAGTTGTAGTCATCCCCTCCCTGGCGCAGGGTGTTGGAAACCTGCACGAAGTACGTGCCATCGGCGGGTAATTTTGCTTGTAAATAGGAATCGGTGTAATTAGTTAGCAGTCCCAGCTCGCCATTCTTCACGTCATCATTCAGGGCGATAACTTTTCCGGTGGCGTCCAGCAGCCGCACTAGCGAATCCAGCGGCGAGCCCAGACGGCGGGCGTAAACCTCCGCCACTAGCGAATCCCCCGCTTTACCGGTAAATTTATAGAGATCGACGTCACCATCCCGGCCAATTTTGCCTTTTATTAGCTCCGGGACGGCTACCTTCTGTGCGTTGGCGATATTATCGTTCGGTTCCGCCTCTTCCTGCTGGGGAATTTGAGCGAGGATATCCCCATTCACCACACTTGCCAGGCTTTGCAGCGGGTAGAGCGTCTGCCCCGGCGTCTGCTGTTCCAGATAGATGCGATAAACAAAGTCCTCGCGTCCACGGTAGAGCGAGTCGCGGATGCGAAGAAAATAATTGCCATCCTGCGGCACCGTATAAAAGAAAACGGGGTCAGGATCGAATCTGTTATCGCAAGCATAGGCGAGCTCTTTCCCCTTCTCATCGGTCAAAGCTATTGACGCCTGGAACCACCCGGGCACCGCATCGGCTAGGTAGGGGATCAGCTTGCGGGCATTGGCAGTAATAGCCAGCTTTTGTCCGGCTTTCAGTAGTAACGGGTAGCTGTCCATTTCGCCCGGCATTATCTGTCCATTCAGCACTACCGGCGCTTCCTGCACGAGTGGTGCCGTAGCTTCAGGATCATTGCGATCTTTCTCGTTGACCTCCGCCAACTTACTCACCTGGAAGATGATTGGGTTGGATAACCCCGCGGCAGTACGCACGCGCAAGACCCGGTCGCCCGGCATCGCGTCGGCATCGACTGTTACATTGATGGTGACATCCTCGGCGATAGGCGGCTTGGTTCGTTTCTGCCGGTTGAGGAACTTATCAAAGACCTGCCGCAATTGCTTCAAAGTCATCTTATCCAAATCGCGTAATTCTGGCAGATCAGGCAACTTCACCGGCGGCGGCGGCGCGGTGACTACGGCCGGGACAGCCGGGACTACGGCAGGTGGATTGGCGGGCGCTAGCGTGGCAGTCACTTCCGGCGCGGGTTTGAATTTATCAATGAGGATATTCAACTGACGTTTGAGTTCATCCTGCTGGACATTTTTCAGCGGGCCATTAGGGCCTTCGTATTTGACGAAAACTGGGTGGACACCACTACCGGAGATATTGATCTCCCGGACGTCCCCGATCCGTTGCCCGCCGATGTTCACCTGCACAGTGGAGCCTTGCCCGGCCCCGGCGGGGTAAGCGTAGCCGATGTAAGGGCTTTGGGCGGAGGAAGCCAGGATAGCCACCACGCCCAGCAACATGAGGTATATTATGCGTAATTTTTTGAATAAGGTGCCCATCTACATAATCTCCTTGAGTCTGCCGCGCCCGGGCCCATCGTTAGAGGCGGGCATTACTTTCAAGTCGAGTCCGCGTGCGTTGGGTAGCGAGCTGTCCGGGTCAATCCCCAGTAATTCAAAGACACTGCCAATTAAATCTTGTGGGTAAACCGGACGCGACTTTACATATTCACCACGGGCATCAGATTCACCGACA
>JBBRXO010000080.1:0-12833 GCA_038248345.1 Armatimonadota bacterium
ACGGCAGCGCAGTATTGCGTACTCGCCTTTGCCCGGGTTCAAGGGACAAATTATTATGTGGCTACTCAGGAAGCGCTGGTGACGGTCCTACCCGTGGTTACCAATCTTGCGCTCACAGCGTCACCGGCAAACACCGCTCCAGCAATGACGCCGATTACGCTTACCGCTACCGCTAATGTCACGGCAGGTTGTACGGCAGAGTACCAATTCAAGGCACTCCAAAACGGCGGCGGCTGGTCCACGCTGCAAGATTTCAGCTCTTCCATGGTCTGCACCTGGACACCCACCGGCGCGCAGAACTACACCGTCTTCGTCTACGCGCGTGAAGTGGGAAGTACAATTAATTATGCAGTGATGTCGTATATGGCATATGTGGTTAGTGCTGAAGATTCAAAGGCGACGTTAAAGCTATACGCAGATGACGCCTGTACACAAGAGATCACCTCGAACTCGTCGATTAGCGAGAAGGTTACTGCTGCGCTGGTGTTGAAGGTTAGCCCGGGCATGGTATTGCAATCGCCAGCTGGCACCTTGAATATGCGCATTCGCGAAGAGGATACCCTTCATCACACCACCCTGCCGGAGTTCGATGCTCCAGTCTATTTCACTAATGCGTCACTATGGAAGTATCAGGAACCGGCGGTGTCGAGTAACTGGCTGGACATCCCACCGTCATCAACATATATCGGGCTGGACAAACAGAACAGCAGCAATGGCATCATTAATTACCGATATACACAACTATGGTATACGACGGGCTATAGCTATTGCTATAACCCTAATAGTAATAATTCCCCCTGGACACCGGTAAGCCAGGGTACATTGTGCGGGCACAACGGGAGCCATACAATTTCCATTGTCGATGCAACCGGCACGGCGCAGCAGTTATCATTTCTACGTAACAACGTAGAGACTACTAGTTGTGGGCCAACAACGTTGACGATGGACGTGAAGAATATTGTCATCACTGGGATATCTTCTTCCAATCCTAACACGGAAACTACGCAGGACTTCATCGTCTTCAATCCCAACGGCACTGTTGCAGAACAGAATCCATATGTGACATTCACCTTCACCGATCCGGATAACCCATATAACACAGAGGAAAGCAATACAGCAACAACCAATAATGTGAATGCCAATGCTACTTGCTACTACGGATATACTATCTTTATCCGCCCTACCGGGGATACAAGCTGGAATACCAGTGGTATCTATATGAGTGGCAAAGTAGGTCATCCACGGGAGGTGACGGCATATTGGAATAGTGCATTTGCGCAATCCACTCCAGGGCCATATGCCTATGACATCGCCGTATTCAAATGTAATACTGCAACTTCTGAAGTTGACAGGATAGAATCATATGGTGGCGAATGTATGAAGATAGGAGAGCATCATGTTACGTCAGCATATAATGCGCAGAACGGGAAGTATGAGTTATTCTGCGATTACCAGCTTACTGATGTGCATAACGATCCACAGCCCGTGGCCAATGAGATCAAGTTGACCGTTATGGATAATAATTTTGTGCAACAATCGGTTCTATCCCAACCCGGCAAAACCCCCGGAACAACGGTGTATAATGGTATAAATCCGAACGACAATGATTCGACGGTGTTGTATTCATCTGATGTGCCACTTCAGGATTGGCGGGTAGTTATTTCTGGGGAACAGAGCGATATATGTGGAGATATGAGGAGAGACCATCAGGCATCGCGGTTGATTGCGGAGAATGACCAGTATGCTGGAGGAACTATGTCTATTGGCACTGTATCCACTGTCGCCTGTAATTTACAACCATATACTGAGAGACTTGCGGGTTCTATTCCTGTCCCTACTGTAGGATATCTAACAATAAATTCAACTAATGTAAATTTGAGTGTGAAAGTGGTTATTCCCGGGGCTGCAGAATATGAAGCCATAGGTAAAGCGACGGTAACGGCAGGATGTAATCCTAGGCAGTATTACGTCTATATCTGCAATTTAACAGGCAGTCCAATCACCGGATCTACTTCATTGACTACTGAATTCTCACAAACAGGGCAATGGTATAAGGATATTTGGGCTGGTTCGGAATGGCAGGCTAATCTGGATGGTACTAATAATGCGAGTCCCAACGACCATTTGCGTCTATATACAGAGTATGATCCTTATAACCCAGATTTGGTTGCTCCTCTTAGTAAATATGGTAAATATAAAGCCATCAAAGAAGGAAATCCTGTGTATGAACATGCGTATACCGATATAGAAAAAGCTTCCGATTATCCACATTATCGAACCAAGGCTAATTGGCAATATGGCAATTATAAGGGAGAGTCAGAAGGTCACTGTGATGCTTACTCTGCAGCGGCCTTATATGAGAATGAGCCGACTGTGGCGAAGACAGTAAATGGTATTAAATTCACCATAGATGATCAAAAAGGTTTGCTTGTGGCAGCATATACTGGTCGAGGAGATGGAATCTATGTAAATAACAAAAAGCCCGCTGATATGTTCAATCTTTTCTACAAAGACTACTGTGGAGCAAGTATACAGAATAACAGTACCGGATTAGTTTTTAACTCCAATACTGACAATAGTCTTACACCATCCAATCATCCAATTTACAAGTATGTAACATCGTTGATATATTCTGCAAGTGAAAGTGCAAATCGGGGCAAAGATGTTTACGTAGCATACACAGATATATATTACAAAAGTAGCATCTGGGCAGTTGGTTATGCAATACAACAGCAGTTGTCATACTGGATAACATTCAATAATAGCGGAGTTGCTACTGATGGTGATTTCTACGACCTAACAATAGTTCCAGGATACTTTGCTGAACTATACCGTCCAAATTCAACTGCTACTACTGGATGTGGAAGCCTTTCATTAGCGGAAGTGTGGGGGCTTAACTAAATGATTGCATTTAAGAAATATAAGAAATGGATTTTCGTTGCTCTTATTGGGGGAGGAACCTACTGTCTTTTCGCGTTTCTATTCGGCACCTATGGTTGTAACGTATTTCCTGAATATAGTGGTAGCCAATTAGAATCTCAATATACACTGGACATGCCTGTGAATAAGAGTGGTGTACCAGGTACGAATGACCTTCTAATAAAATTGTTCGGCAAGGATGCTACTGTGACCTACCATAGAGCTAATTTTAATACAAGTGCTGGAGTAGCATTGACCTCAACAGGAAGCGATGTATTATCTCTTTATGACGGTTACTCGATAATATTCGAGATTAACTGCCTTAATAGTGATACGTTTACAAATAATAGAATCAAATCAAGCACAGATTTTATGGAAATGCCATATTGTGGACGCATTATCGAGGATTATTCTCGATATATCATTGTTCCATATTGTGGCAAAGTAATAGTTGTGGAAAATGGGAAAGAAACAAACAGGGTAGGAAATATAGATACACTTTGGCGATGGGAGAGTGATGGTACAGTATGGTCTCGAGTAGATGAGCATACAATAAAGGTTCTAAAATGGCGTCGAGAGATCACAAATTCGCCTGAAAAAATAATATCGCTACCTCAATACATCAACACATCCTCTCCAGAAGTAAGGACTACTGATATGATTTTGCCGTTCCCTATAAATAGTTCACACAAACTTCCGTTTGAAACAAATACAATGGTGTATATGGATGGAAAGTTTGTAATACAATACGGATATGACAATCTATCATGGCGGGTTGATATTATTAAAAACGGCAGAAAAGTAAAAAGTATGGTACGAATGTGGCCGGTGGCTCAACTCATTAGACCAGACAAGCAGCGTGAAACAGCGCGCGCAACATATTTGGTTCATAGGTTTATTGCTTGTTCGCCGTCTCCAGATTTTAAATGTGTATACGTGGATGTCGTGGGTAGTATCGGTACATACCACCTTTGTTTCAACGTTGAATAAATCGTAAGGAAAGAATTACGCTACAAGCGTCGTAGTAGGAGAAAAACCAATGAAAACAATATCAAGTTTATCCGCGTACCTGATATGCGGATTGTTAATGTGCAGTATAGCGTTTGCTGCCGCCCTGCCGGTAGACCCCATTGTCGACAAAGATTATGCCGGTTACTTGCTGAAGTTGCCGAAGATGATGGCACCGAATGCCACCTATTACCAGCTGTTGCCCATAGGTATTGCGCTGGAGCGTACCAATGGCTGGGACGGCGAGTCTGGGATCCAGGTGGATAAATTGCTGGGGGTATCGACAGAGGCGAAGCGGCAATTTGCGGCGGTGAAGCTGCTGGTGAAGGATGACCTGGCCGGGCTGGAGATGATCTTTAACGGTGGGGAGAAGCCGGGGGTGCCACCGGGCGAATTCGCCGCGTATCCAACCATCTTTCTCTTTTTCGAGATAGTAGATCAGCGTGGCAATAGGTAAGGTGGTGTATATCGGTTGAAAAATGACGCCGAATACCTGACCGCTGAACTCGTTGAAATAATCCATGCAATCCTCCCTGGGAGCGCTAATCTCCCAGGGAGGTCCCCAGGAATAATCATATCTACTCCCGGATATTATCCAGCGTTAATGCAGGGAACACCCCTTCTATTTCGGCGATATCATAGTCTGGTACAATCTCAATGATACCCCCTACTGAAATCAGTGAGACGGTCTGTCCTTTTTTGATATGGTGAAGCGCGCTTAATTCACGCGGAATTTCGATCCGATACTGATCGGATACTTTTACGGTACTCATTTCCATCCTACACAACAATTATACTAGATATTATCTGTTCGCCTTGCACTATCCTGATCAATATCAGAACTGGTACTCCACCCCTACGCCGATGTAATTCACCTGACAGAAGTTGTAGACTTTGTCGTTGTCTGCTCCGCCTTCCAGGATGCGATAGGTGGCGCGTAGGGTCATTTCGGGGGAGACGGTGTAACGATAAGCCAGGGCGATATCCTCGGCGCGGCCCATGGGGGCGGCGAGGGCATCACCATCAAAGGTGAGTTTACTGCGTTCATCCAACTTGTATTCAACGCGGAAGTTGAGTAGCGGCACCAGGCCGACGTTGCTGCTCTTCGCGCTGGCGCCACCGCCTGCCAGGGATATGGCCGCGTCGCGTACCTTCAGCGTGTAGCCGTAGCCGTAGGAGAGCTTGCGCTCCGGGTGGGCTACATAGGTGTATGTGAGCCGGTAGCTGTTGAATTTGTAGCTGCCATCGAGCGCTGTCCCCGCCGGGAAGGTGGCGGTATCGAAATTGATGGCCTGCGTGGAGGTGCCGTGGGCGTGGAACTGCAGCGGCGCATATAGCACCGACCAGGTGATACGCTCGTTGGGCATATAGTTCACCCGCACGCGCTGGTAGGTAATGTCATTCACCTGCAATTCATCCGGCAGCGAGAACCACGTCCCGCCCACGCCCGGCACGCGGATGGCATTGTGTACATTATCCGCCGTGCCGACCTCATAGTCGACCGACCCCGCGGCAAATAATGGAAGGGCAAATATTGCCAAAGTGACGAGAAATAGCATAATCCGCATAGTTAATCTCCTTTGGGGATATTATACCAGATACTTTGCCTGCATTCTGTAATAAAAACTGAACAAGCAGATACGCAAATGACTTGACACAAAAGTTAGTGCGTGCTAACATCGGGGTATAGTATATACGTACATTGTGGTTTATGGTCTACTAATCTAGTCAGAGGTGTTATTTGAGCGCAATAATTGAGAAAAACAGAAATAAATCTTGTCATCAGGAGATATCTGAAAAGAGCGGACATCCGGTACTAGCAGTGGTAGGTAATCCTAATGTGGGCAAGAGCGTACTCTTCAATCGATTGACAGGCATGTATGCCACAGTGTCCAACTACCCGGGCACCACGGTGGAGGTTACTCGCGGGCGGTTGCAACTGGGTGATAGTGAGATAGAGGTTGTCGATACTCCGGGCATGTATTCACTTTTTCCCATCACGGAAGAAGAGGCGGTAGCGCGACGGTTGCTGTTGGAGGAGAAACCCCGGCAGGTGTTGCAAGTGGTGGATGCCAAGAACTTACCGCGCATGTTGCCGCTGACACTGCAGCTACTGGAGGCGGGGCTGCCCGTTACGCTGGCGCTCAACATGATGGATGAGTCAGCGGATCTGGGGTTCAGTTTCGACATCGAGTTGCTCTCCGAGCTGTTGGGGATACCGGTGACGGGGACGATTGGAGCTACGAATAAGGGTGTACCGGAGTTGCGTGAGATTCTGGAGGAGCGGATGGCGATGGAGCCGGTGGCCGATTGTACACCACTCCTCTGCGCGGGCAATTGCTCGCACGCCTGCAGTATGGCGATGCCGATGTGCCACACCGGTACGGCCGCCTTCAAATATCATCCAATAATTGAGCAGGCGATCACCGATATCAGCAAGGTAATCGGCGCTAACACGGAACTTTCCGCGCGCGCAATTGCGGTATTGCTGCTCTTCGAGGATGCGGAGATTCTATCCTTAATCAACGAGGAATCTCCTGAATTTGGAGAGCAGATACTCCAGATTGTGGCAGCGACTAAAGCCCAATTCGATCAACCGCTGAACGTCGCTATCACCATGGATCGGCAGGCTACCGTGAACCAACTGGTGCAGCAGGTGATGCAAGCGCCAGCGACGCGTGGGAAGGCAAAGCTGGAATGGCTCTCGCGACTGCTCCTCAATCCCTGGTCCGGGTTGCCGATATTGGCGCTGGTACTCTACTTCGCCATTTACAAATTCGTCGGGGTATTCGGCGCGGGTTTTCTGGTAGATCTGCTGCAGAATAAGCTCTTTGGCGGTTGGATCAACCCGTTCGCCACAAAGATAATCGAGCAGATAATGCCACCCCTTTGGTCGAATCTCTTCGTTGGCGATTATGGCGTTATCACGCTGGGCATCACCTACGCTTTCGCTATCATTCTACCGATTGTGACACTGTTTTTCTTCGCCTTCGCCATATTGGAGGACAGTGGCTACCTGCCGCGGCTGGCGATGCTGATCGACCGATTGTGTAAGACCATCGGTTTGAATGGCCGCGCCATCATCCCGCTCATCCTCGGCTTCGGGTGCTCCACCATGGCGACAATGGTCACCCGCGTGCTGGAGACTAAGCGCGAGCGCGTCATCGCCACGTTGCTGCTGGCGTTGGCCATCCCCTGTGCGGCACAGAGCGGCGTTTTCCTCTCTATGGTCTCGGCCATCGGCCTGCCCGGGCTGGCGATTTACATTAGTATACTGCTGATGATCTTCCTCGTTGTCGGCTTGCTGGCGACGCAGGTTATCCCCGGCAAGCCGGCGCATTTCTACATGGAGATCCCCCCGCTGCGTTTGCCAAGGTTGGCAAATGTGCTCGCAAAAACCTATAGCAGGATGGAATGGTACTTCAAAGAGGTGCTGCCGATGTTCATCCTGGCCAGCGTGCTTCTCTGGGTTGGCTCATTAGCCTGGACGGGCAACGCCATCGTCTTCAGCCCGCACCATGGACTGTTCGGCCTGCTGGAACGGTTGCTTGATCCGCTAGGCGCGCTCATTGGGTTGCCCACCTCGGCGGATGTGGCGCTCAATCCGGCGCTGCGCTTCACTGGCGGCACCATCTTACTGGCCGGGTTCTTCCGGCGCGACTTCGGGGCCGCCGGGCTGTGGTACCTTTTCCAGGCCGGGTTGCTCTCGCCCACGCAGGTGCTGGTAGCAGCCGTCACCTTCACGCTCTTTTTGCCCTGCATCGCGCAATTTATGATGATGAAACGGGAACGCGGGTTGTGGATGACACTCTCCATGACGCTCTTCGTGATGACAGTTGCCTTCGGCGTTGGCTTCCTGCTACGCATGGGCCTGTTACATTTCGGCGGGAATATCCATTTTCTCGCACATTAATCAGAAAGGACATTATGATAGAACAAATAACAACATATCAGGAAACAACGGAGTTAACCAGGCTGGCGGAGCTGGCGAATGAAGAAAGTGCGGTTATTACCCGAATTATGAGCCACGACGTGGCCACTATCCAGAAGTTGATGGCGCTGGGGGTAATCCCCGGCATGGCGGTCACCATGTTGCAGCGCTTCCCCAGCTTCCTCTTCCAGGTGGGGCACACGCAGATAGCGGTTGACCACAGCATTGCAGCGACAGTGGAAGTTAGTCGGACGAAGGATTGACGTCAGATATAAACGTTAAGTAAGATAGTGTGCACGCGGGGGGAATATGGCCAACATGGAACCGTCAACTGAAATAACTACGCAGGCTGAGGAGTATCTGGAGGCAGTGAGTCGCATCAGCGACCGTGGCACCCAGGTGACGCCTACCGAGTTGTCGCGCGAACTTAAGGTGACGCCGACCTCCGTACTGGGCATGTTGCATCGCATGGAGGAGCAGGGGCTTTCGACATATTCGAGGCAAACCGGAGTTATTTTGACGGAGCACGGCAGAGCCTGTGCCGAGACTATCCGCCGCCGTCATCGGCTGGCGGAGCGATTGCTGACAGATATCCTCAACGTACCCTGGGAGCGTGTACACGATATCGCCTGCCGTTTTGAGCACGTCATTGATGATGAGCTGGAGCCATATCTGGTACGCGTGCTGCGTAATCCCACTACCTGCCCGCACGGCAATTCACTCCTCATCGAGGGGGAGACGACGCTGGCATTGCTGCACCCGCTTAATACGCTGGAGGCGGGCCAGACAGCCGCTGTCGTGCGGATTGTGGATGAATCTACCCCGTTACTCACCTACCTGGGCGAGTTGGGTATCTGTCCCGGGGTAACCGTAAAGGTGATCAATATCGCGCCTTTCGCTGGCCCGCTGATGATCGAGATCGGTGAAGCGCAACACGCGCTGGCGCGCGAAGTGGCGGAGCATGTGCTGGTGCGGTGACAATTGCCGTGGTGTCAGCAGCACTGACAGCTTATCCTCCCCGTTCCAGCTCCCCCATCGCGGCTGGTAGCTCTTCGATGATATCCGAGGCGGTGATGCCGTGCTGGCCGACGCGGGCTGTCAGCATATTGGCGGCCATGCTGCCGATATACAACGCCAGGCTGGCGGCTGCTGCTGGAGGTGTCCCTTGCGCCAATAATGCAGTGATGCTGCCGGCGAGCACGTCACCGCTGCCGGCAGTGGCCAGCGCGGGTGACCCATGCGGGTTGACGCGCACCGTGCCGTCCGGGGTGACTACGAGTGCCGGGGTGCCTTTGTAGACCACGATGGCGTTAAATTTAATAGCGGCCGCTTTCGCGGTAGCGATCCTGTCTGCCTGCGCCTCGGTCACCGTGATGCCGAGGAGGCGCGCCATCTCTCCCGGGTGTGGGGTGATAATCGTCGGCGCGGTGCGACACGACAGGCAGGTGTGATCCTCGGCGACAGCGGAGAGGGCGTCGGCATCCACTACCAGCGGGCCGGGCCACTTTGATACCAGTTGGCGGACGGCGATGGCAGTAGCGCGGTTTCGCGAGAGTCCAGGGCCGATGAGCGCAGCGTCCACCTCGCTGGCTTCTGCCAATAATTGCGCCACCGCGGTGAAGCTGAGCGTACCACTGGCGGTGGCGGGCATGGGGCGGAAGACTACCTCGGTTAGTTGTGCGTTGAGCGCGGGCACCAGTTGCTCCGGGAGCGCCAGCCGCACTAAACCCGCCCCGCTGCGGTAACCGCTGCGGCAGGCCAGCGCCGCCGCCCCTGTCATGCCGGGCGATCCGGCGACCACCAGCATCCAGCCTACCGAGCGTTTATGCGCGGCTTCAGGGCGCACCGGGAGCCAGGAGCGGGCTTCCGCACTTTCCGTTAACTCCGCTTCATAAGGCCATTCGGCTATCAATTCAATGGGGAAACCAATGGCAGCGACATGCCAGCTGCCGACATACTCAGAACCGGGATAATTCAAAAGGCCCAGTTTGGGCGTTGCCAATGTCACCGTGCATTCGGCGCGAATGGCCGTATTATGCACTGCCCCCGAATCAGCATCGATACCCGATGGAATATCTACTGCCAGTACTTTACGCCCGCCGCGCACAAAATTTACTTGGTCGATCAACTCGGCCAGTACCCCGTCGACCGGGCCGTAAATTCCCGTGCCCAGCAGCGCGTCGATAACTACGTCGGCCTCTGCTAATTCCTCATCCGTCGTTGACATTCTTATCGGTACATTCACGGTTATCGCACGTGAGAGCATAATAAGCGCATCAGAGGAGAGATCACCCGGCGGAAAGGGGAGAACCACCAGCACCAGCCAACCGCGTTCCTGCAGAATACGAGCCGCCACCAGGCCGTCGCCGCCGTTATTACCTTTGCCGCAGAGCACCAGGGTCATACTCGACATTCCATCGTACATTGAGGTGGCAACATTGGCTACCGCCTGTCCGGCGCGCTCCATCAGCATGACCCCCGGAATCTTAAGGTCATCAATGCAGTACCTGTCTAATGCACGCATCTGCTTAGCTGAGAGTATTTTCATTAATTTTTCACCCATCTTATTTTACCCGTAATTGGGCAAAGAGCATAGAGAGAAAGTAGTACATTAGCAAACCATAGCCTGTCTACGTATTTATAGTACTATTGGCAGGAGATTACACCCACATGTAGAAAGTAACAATTATGGTAATTGCATAACCTCTTTCTGGCTGGGATTGAAAATCCCGGCTGCAGGGCATTAAAATGCCAGTCGTCCGCCTACGCGGACTACCTTCGGGCGGACGACCGGCACGAAGTGCCCTGCAGCCGTGACTTTAGTCCCGACATAATAATTTGGTTTTGCAATTACCACCAAATATCATTTCTATTGAGGAGAAACTATCATGATTTCGGCTGATGAATTTGCCCGCGCGCAACAATACACGGCGGAGACGCTGGCGGCAGCGGGTATAGTGATAACCCCGGCGGAGCGCGCCCGGATTGAGGTCGCGGATTTCGGGCTGAATGATCTGCAGCATATCGGGTTGGAGATTGTGGAGTACGTTAATACCGACCAGTGTTGCGCCAAGGAACTGGTGCTCTACCCTGGGCAGATCTGCCCACAGCACCGCCACCCAATGGTAGACGGCCAACCGGGCAAAGAAGAGACTTTCCGGTGCCGCGCCGGCCAGGTGTACCTGTATCTCCCCGGCGAGTATACGCCGAATCCACAGGGTAATGTGCCCGCAACACGCGCGCACGCCTTCACAGTGTGGAACGAGGTGATCCTCAACCCCGGCGAGCAATATACCCTGCTACCTGACACCTGGCACTGGTTCCAGGCGGGCACCGAGGGCGCTATCGTTTCCGAATTCTCTACTAAAAGCCGTGACGGAGCGGATATCTTCTATGACCTGGATATCCAGCGTCTCCCGGAAGTGGCGGAGTAGCTTAAACCGATAATCTGTAATTGTTCTGAATGTGTCAACCCGGTATAAATACCGGGGCTATCGTAATACGCACTATGAATGGGGCGTAGCGAGGAAACAAGCCCCATTCATGGGGCGCATAACGATAGCCCCGTCCTTCAGGGCGAGGAATGAGGCTGGCGAGCTTGACCAATCTAAATCAGCCTTGGAATTCGGAACTTGGAACTTTTTTTTATAGGAGAAATTATGATCACAACGACACTACATCTGCATTCCCACGCCACCATCGGCGCGGTTGATCCGCGTATCTTCGGTGGCTTCCTGGAACATATGGGCCGCGCCGTGTATGAGGGCGTCTACCAGCCGGATAGCAGCCACGCGGATGCGGAGGGCTGCCGGGCAGATGTGCTGGGGGCGTTGAAGCAACTTGATATGACCACCATGCGCTACCCCGGGGGGAACTTCGCCTCCGGCTACCACTGGCTGGATGGCGTCGGCGCGAAAGCTAGCCGCCCGACGGTGCGCGAGCTGGCCTGGCAGAGCATTGAGACCAACCAGTTCGGCACGGATGAATATATCAGCCTGTGCCGGAAGATGAGGTGGACGCCCATGCTCTCGGTCAATCTCGGTACCGGTACGCCGGAGGAAGCGCGCAACTGGGTGGAATACTGCAATTGCCCGGCTGGCACCCGCTACGCAGACATGCGCGCTATCAACGGTAACGCCATGCCATATGAGGTGAAGCTCTGGTGCCTGGGCAATGAGATGGACGGCGAATGGCAACTGGGCCACGTGCCGGCGGATCAATATGCTATCCGCGCACAGCAGGCAGGGAAAATGATGCGCGATACCGATAAATCAGTTGAGCTGGTGGTGTGCGGCAGCAGCACTATCGGAATTTCCACCTACATGGAATGGGATCGCCAGGTGCTGGATCATATGGGGGAGCTGGCTGATTACGTCAGCTTGCACCGGTATGTGGGCAACGACGCCGCCGATACTCTGGATTATCTGGCTGTCACTAACTCTATTGACCAGCAGATCGAAGAGATGGACGCCGTTTGCCGATATGTGCAGGCTAAACGGAAAAGCGCCAAGCGCGCTTACCTCTGTTTTGACGAGTGGAACGTCTGGTATAAAAATATGGAGATGGATGGCGCGGGGAAAGTGGCGCCGCATCTCATCGAAGAAGTGTACAACCTGGAGGACGCTCTGGTAGTAGCCGGATTCCTGCATAGCTTCATCCGCCACGCGGACAGCGTGAAGATCGCCAACATCGCGCAGATCGTCAACATCATCGCTCCCATCCTCACCCGCGGAGACGAAATGCTGCGCCAGAGCATCTACTACGCCTTCCAGATGTTCAGCTCACGCCGCACCGGCATCTCGCTGCAGGCAATGCTCGATGGCCCGGGATATGAAGGGAAGACCAACGGCCAGGTACACTATGCCGATGCCAGCGCCATCCTGGATGGCAACAAGCTGCAGGTCTTCATTACCAACCGCCACCCAAGCGAAGCGATGGAATTGATTATCAAACCTGCCGACCTCGAACTAGTAAG
>JBBRXO010000081.1:0-12781 GCA_038248345.1 Armatimonadota bacterium
CTGAAGGCTTTTAACTGTTCTGCTTGTGCGGCGGTTAATTTTACCCCGAAGGCCACTACAGGTTCAGGCGTGGGGGGCTTGTCCATTATAGCCAGCTGTTCGGGAGTAAGTATGGCCCGTAGCCGTAGCTTGATATTATCGTAAATTGCCGTCATCTGGGCATTTTTTTCAGCTTCAGATAATTTTGCATTCTCACGGATAAGTTTTTTGGCAGGATCTGCTGCGGTACTGAAGGCTTTAAACTGATCTGCCTGGGCGGCGGTTAACTTCACCCCGAAAGCCACTACAGCTTCAGGAGTGGGGAGCTTGTCCATTTTAGCCAATTGTTCGGGAGTAAGTATAGCCCGAAGCTGCAGCTTGATATTATCGTAAATGGCCGTCATCTGGGTACGCTTGTCAGTTTCAGATAAATTTTCATTCTCGCGGATAAGTATCTTCGCAGGTTCTGCTGCGACATTGAAGGCTTTAAATTGTTCTGCCTGCGCGGCGGTGAGCGTCACTCCGAAGGCCACTACCGGTGCGGGCGTCTCAGTTGCCGCTTGTACAGATAACGCGCAACCCAACAGCGCGAGCGCCAAGAAGACGAAGTAAATTGATAGCCTGGACATAGATATCCTCCCGAATGAGGGTATTACCATCATTTTGACAAATTTTACGGACAATTCCGTAAGTGCATAGAGTACATACGTAGAACCTGCATTTTTAGTTTCATCGGATATCTCAGTGTCTTCGCGGCGCGGGAATATGCTACAATATCTTCATGTTTAGTCGTCCTCGATTGCTCTATATTTGCTTCGATGCCGTACCCTCGCCCAAGGGAGCAAGTACTCACGTGAGCGCTTTTGTGCGTACTTTGGCGGAGTGTTACGATGTTACGCTGCTTAGCTTGCCGCCATTCCCTGGATATCTGGATGAGCTACCCGCACGACATATCATATTCCCCGGTACCGAGGAGAATTACCTGGAGCGCGCGCTGGCTTTTCAGGAGTACATCTGGGATCACCTGGAGGTGGAGCAATATGATTTCATCCATTACCGCTCCATGTGGGCTGCCTTGCCGGTGGTGGAGGAGGCGAAGCGGAACGGAGCGCGCGTGCTGTGTGAGGTGAACGGGGTGGAGAGCATAGAGTTGAAGTACCATTATCCGGCCTTGCGCGCACGCCCGGAGTTGATGGCGAAGCTGCGTGCGCAGGAGCAACTGGCTTTCGACAGCGCTGACCATATCATCACCCCGTCGGCGGTGACGGCGAAGTATCTTGGTAAATGTGGGATCACTGCAGAGAAAATTACCGTGATCGCTAATGGTGTTGATACTGAATTGTTTCAGCCTGCGGAAGTTGCGAAAGTAAATGAACCGCTTACGGTTTTGTACGTTGGCACGCTCACGCCATGGCAGGGGGCGGAGTTCCTGCTGGATGCATTTCGGCGGGCCGTCGCGATAACTCCACTTCAATTGCTGTTCCTCAGTCCGGAGAGCGGGCGGTGGCGTGCCCCCTTGCAAAAGCGCATCGAGCGTTATGGGGTGAGGGAGATGGTGACATTCCTCCCCAGCACTGCGCATAATAGCGCGGGCGAGATAATCGCCGCGGCTGATATCTGCGTGGCCCCGCTGATGCCTACCGAGCGGAATATCGTGCAGGGGTGTAGCCCGCTGAAGCTCTTTGAATATATGGCCTGCGCCCGTCCTATCATCGCCGCTGATCTGCCGGTGGTACGGGAGATTGTGCGGCATGAGGAGACCGCGTTGCTCTACAAACCTAACAAAGCCAGCCACCTGACTGCGGCGTTATTGCGGCTGGGGGGCGATGCCGAGTTGTGCGCCCGACTTGGTAATACTGCCCGCAAAGAGGTGGTGGAGCGCTTCACCTGGGAGCGCGCGGGGGAGTTGTTGCTAGGTGTGTATCGTGAGATACTGCATGGATAACCACCCCTGGGAACGCAGGCGTCTCGCCTGCCTGGCGTTACGAATCAATAGCCACTGAAGTATCCTGCTTAGAATCAGGCACGTTGGAAGTGTGCGGTCCCTGCGGGTATAGCGCTAGCTGCCGTTCCAACTCCGCTGTCTGAGTGAAATTCGTCAGCATATGCGTCCGGGCGGCGGCACCAATTGTTTGGGTATCAGCATCCAGGATCTCCAGGCAACCTTCACCCAGCCGTTCCAGCTCATGCAGGCCGATAAGGTAGCCGTTCTCGCCATGGGTGATGATGTCGCGTATGCCGCCGGCGTCGCTGGCGAGTACCACCCGGCCACACGCCATGGCCTCCAGTACGCTGTTTGGCATGCCATCCCACAGTGAAGGCGAGAGCGCCAGGTCGAGCAAGTTGTAGTATTTGCAGAGTAGTGCGCGGTCTTCGGTGTAGGGGATGACGTGGATATCCGGGCGCAGCGTGGGGTTCTCGCGCAGGAAGAGCCGCAGCAGCATCCGGTCGGCGCCGCGCATACTGCCGATCAGCAACAGCTTCGCTGGTCGGTCGGCGCGTACAACGCGGAAGGCATCCAGCACGAAGTGCGTGCCCTTTTTGGCGCGTAGCTCCCCTACAAAGCCCAATAGCGCCTCTCCTTTGCTGTCAATATCCGCCAGCAGCGTTTTGTCACATCGCTGGGGAGAGAACAACTCAGTATCCACGGAGTTGGGCGTGAAAGTAATGTCGCTACGTTCCGAGAGCGCTTCTGCTTTACTGGCTAGCGCGCGCGAAACCGCGCCGATGGCGGTGGCGTTCTTTAGTGTCCATTCGATGAAGGGAAATTGCACCGGGTCGAACATTCCCCGGTCGACGTCATTGCCACGGATGCTCACGCATGATTTTATCCCGAGTAGACGCGCGTAAAATGCCGCCAGATAGCCACCCGGATAGAGATTGTGACCGTGGATATTGGTGAAACTAAGACGTTCGTGCAGATGAGTAATCAGATGGTCGGCCAGTTGCAGCGCTGTTGCCGTGTCTTCTGGTATCGCCCCCAGGCGGTGTACTACCAGCCCCCCCTCGCGAGCGCTTTGTACTGCGCCCGGGGTGGTGTCAGCATTAATATGGAGCACATGCACCACAATGCCACGCCCCGCCAGCCCCCGTGCCAGCCGCGCCGCTGACACGCCTACGCCGCCCCCTTGTGGGGGATATTTATCGGTGATAAAGAGGATACGTTTTGCTGGCAATGATGACCTCGATAGATCATTAATTTCAACTACGACCTTATCCCCGCTTCTTTTCTACAAAGTCCGCGATAGAATTCACGTCCTTGAAGAGGCTTAGGCGGAATTCGTCTTCTTCAAAGGTGATACCGTAGACGTCTTCCAGGCCAACTACCAGTTCGAAGAGTGCGACGGAATCGATGCCCATCGTCTCTAATAGGGCCGCATCGTCAGGGATACCTTCCGGCTTCACGCGCAGGAAGAGGCGCTCGACGAGTAGTTCTTTAATCTCTTGTTTCAGATCTGCTGTAGCCATAGTTATTGCTCCAATCATTTATTTTTCAGTTCTTCATGTGCCATTGCCACGGCGGTGAATTCATCTTTAAGCTGGGCGTAGAGTCGGGTGAAGATAGGATAGTATTTGTCATAAACACGGTTGTTGCTGGCGTTCGGTTTGACGCTATCCACAACTTGGATAGTTTTGGCACATGCCTCTGGTACGCTATTGTAAACCCCGGTACCTACTCCGGCAAGTAATGCTACCCCCAGCGCCGGGCCTTCATCGATGTTGATAGTGACGCACTCACTACCATAGATATCCGCCTGGATTTGCCGCCAGATGGCTGAGCGCGCGCCCCCGCCGGAGAGGCGTATCTGGGTGGGGTTAACATTCATCGTACGGAAGATCTCTAGTGAATCGCGCAGGCCGTAAGAGACACCCTCCAGTACTGAGCGTACCATATAGGCACGATTGGTGCGAAGCGTGAGGCCAAAGAAGACACCGCGTGCGAAAGGATCGGGGTAGGGGCAACGCTCGCCCGTAAGGTAGGGCAGAAAAATCAAGCCTTCACTGCCGGCTGGAGCGAGAGCTGCTTCTTTACACAGCATATCATAGGGATCCATACCTACCGCATGTGCCACCGAGGTCTCCGCCTCCCCTAGGACGTCGCGATACCAGCGAAAGGAGCCGCCAGAGGAGAGTTGTACCCCCATTATATGCCATTCACCGGGCACCGCCGCGCAAAAGGTATGTGTGCGCAGTAGTTTATCTGTATTAGGTTTTTTCATGTGTGCGAAGAGTACACCGGAGGTGCCGACCGAGCAGGAGGCTATTCCTTCCTCAACGATGCCGTTGCCCACTGCGCCCGCCGCCTGGTCGCCGCCACCGCCCACAACCGGTGTGCCATCGGCCAGGCCGGTCAGTTTTGCGGCTTCTGCTGATACTTTGCCGCTCACTTCTGGCGATTCGTAGACCGTGGGCAACATATCTTCAGTAACATTGCAGGCGTCCAGCATCGGTGCTGACCACTGCCGCTGGGTGACATTGAGAAGGCCAGTGCCGGAGGCATCGGAGACTTCCGTTGCATAAACTCCAGTCAGCAGCAGGCGGATATAATCTTTCGGCAAGAGGATCTTCTTCACGCGTGCCCATGCCTCTGGTTCATTTTGTTGCAGCCAGACGATTTTTGGGCTGGTGAAGCCGGTTAGTACGGGGTTTAGCGTCTCGGAAACTACAGTGTCACGTCCGGCGCGGTCGGTGATCCATTTGCATTGCTCGGTAGTGCGTTGGTCGCACCAGAGTAGCGCTGGGCGGATAACCTTGTTGTCCGCATCAAGGAAAACAGATCCATGCATTTGGCCAGAGAGGCCAATGCCCACAATCTCTGTTGGTTTGATGTTGGACTGCGCAAGTACGCGCTTCACACCATCAACAGTCGCGCGCCACCAGTCCGCCGGGTCTTGTTCAGCCCATAACGGGTGGGGGGTGTATAAAGGATATTCTTCCGTCACACTGGCAATTTTATTACCTTTTACGTCCACCAACAGCACTTTCGTTCCGCTGGTGCCGACATCAATACCGAGTAAATAAGGCATGAAATACCTCCAAAGATTCATTTAGCGCCGTCCCGACGCCCTGTTATTTAATTATACCAGTTAGGGGTGATTTCCTGCATATAATTGGCGTTTAAACAGGAAATGTTGGTACTTGTAAAAATGTGACCCAATTCCACAATAGAAGAATCCTAAATGTGGTATTATTATACCACAATGAAAGGGGGCGATATGTCACATCTGTGCAAAGACGAGAAACAGGAGAAGAAGGACAAGGAGAAGGTGAAAGAGCGCAAGGATGAGGGTGAATCGTACTACAAGTGCGAAAAGTGTGATAGGGTTAGTCACAAAGAGAGCCATCTCTGCAAACCGAAGTTAGTGAAGCCGTAAACATAGCCTGCTCACTTATAGGAAGGTATTTATGTCAGGGAAAAATGATGCGCACGCTGAAAGCGCCGTGAATATTCCTGTGCTTGATGAAACTGTCCGTATTGAACGGTATTTTAATCGCGAATACAGTTGGTTGGCCTTTAATGGGCGGGTATTGGAAGAGGGTCTGGATAGTAAGGCATCGCTATTAGAGCGCGTGAAATTTCTGGCCATTTTCGCCAGTAATCTCGACGAGTTTTTTATGATTCGCGTTAGTGGGTTGCGACGTCCTTTCCTCAATACCAAAGATCAAGGCGAGAATATTGACGATCTGAAGGCACCGACAGAAGCGCTGGGGGCGATTCGCGAGATAATATTGCAACAATTAGAATTGCACTCCAATTGTTGGAATGATGATGTGATGCCATTACTCAAGAGTAGCGGTATCCATTTAGCGCATTATGCAGAATTAACAGAGCAGCAGAAGACGGCATTGGGGCAATATTTCACTCGTGAAATTTTCCCGGTGCTCACTCCGCTGGCTTTTGATCCGGCGCACCCATTCCCACACATATCCAATTTGAGTTTAAATCTGGCGGTAGTGGTGAATGACCCGGTAGAGGGCGAGCGTTTTGCCCGCTTGAAAGTACCTACTGATACCTTCACACGTTTAATCCCAGTACCTACAGCAGATAACACTGAAGATAAGAAGACATTTGTCTGGCTGGAGGAGGTGATAGCCGCTAACCTGGGCATGCTCTTCCCGGGCATTCATGTAGCTGCTTCCTATCCCTTCCGCATTACACGCGATGCGGATTTTGAGATTGAGGAAGATGAGGCTGATGACTTGCTGGCGATGGTAGAGGAAAGTGTCGAGTCGCGCGAGTTTGCCTCGGAAGTAAGGTTAGAAGTCGATGCGCAAATGCCGGAAAATATCCGCCGCTTGCTGATGAAGAATTTAAATATCGCGCCGTATCTAGTCTATGCCATTCATGAGCCGATCGGCATGGCTGATTTGATGCAACTGACAGCCTTAGATCGTCCTGACTTAAAAGATGCATATTTCTCGCCTGCGCAGATTCCCTCGTTGACGATGGGGGAGGATATCTTCTCACTTATTGATCGCCGCAACGTATTGCTTTATCACCCATACGACAGTTTTACTCCGGTGGTGGATTTTCTGCGCACTGCTGCACGAGATCCTAACGTACTGGCAATCAAGCAGACGCTATATCGCACGGGATCAAATTCTCCCATTGTAGAAGCATTGCTGGAGGCGCGGGACAACGGCAAGCAGGTGGCAGTGCTGGTGGAGTTAAAGGCGCGCTTTGATGAAGAGAAGAACATCGCCTGGGCGCGCGCATTAGAGCAAGCAGGGGTACACGTAGCTTACGGTCTGATGGGATTAAAGACCCATGCGAAAATGAGTATGGTGGTACGGCGCAACGAAGATGGTATTAAACGCTATGTACACTTGAGTACCGGCAATTACAATCCAACAACCAGTAAGCTATATTCCGATTTGGGATATTTTACTTCCGATGAGGGTATTGGCGCAGATGTATCTGATCTTTTCAACGCGCTCACCGGATATTCTCATAAAGTGAAGTATAAACGGTTAATGGTCGCTCCTGGCTCTATGCGGCAGGATATTTTATCGCGAATCGAGCGAGAAATCGCCCGGCAACACGAACACGGCGATGGCTATATTGCCTTTAAGATGAATTCACTGGTGGATCGCCCTTGCATTGATGCGCTTTATCGCGCATCACAGGCCGGTGTGAAGGTTGAGTTGCAGATTCGCGGTATTTGTTGCTTACGTCCAGACATCCCGGGCGTTAGTGATAACATTCGCGTGACATCCATTGTGGGCCGTTTCCTGGAGCATGCGCGGATATATTACTTCCACAATGGTGGGGATGAGCAGATATATCTGGGTAGTTCTGATTTGATGCCGCGTAATCTGGATCAGCGGGTGGAAATTCTATTCCCGGTAGATGATGCGCGGGTTCGTAAAAGTGTGAAAGAGATATTGGAGTTACATCTTAGCGATAACGTACAATCGCGACGACTAAAAGTTGATGGTAGTTACGAGCGCTTGCATCCATCTTCTGGCGAAGCAGCGGTTAATTCGCAGAATTGGTTAATGGAACATGTGGGTAGCTGGGAGTAAAAAAATGGATGAGAAGAACGAAGAACATGCACGGGTAGCGAGCTTTGCCGCCGAGACGATGCTGGAGTTCCTGACTGATTTGGTTGCGGAGTTCGATGGCGTGCGCCGTGCCGAGGATATTGAGTGTGTCCACCGGATGCGCGTTGCTTCACGCCGGGTGCGTACTGCCCTGACACTGTTTGCCGATTGTTTCCCCACCAAGCGAGTTGCCCAGTGGCAGGAGCAGATCAAAGGTATTACCAAGGCGCTGGGCGCGGCACGTGATACCGACGTACAGCTAGAGGTCTTGCATGACTTGCTTGCAGAAGCGCCAGAGAAGCGTTCTCTTCCCGGGATTAAGCGCGTTATACTACGTTTGGAACAACGACGAAAGCGGTTGCAAGTGAAGCTGAGTACCGCCCTTGACCGGTTGGAAGAACGCAAGACCTTGCCAGAGATGGAAGGCGTACTTCGGCAACAGCTGATCCATGCGCAATTGCAGCCAGTATCCGGTATACCGCAACAATTGTATAGGCGTGCGCAGGCGACGTTGATCTCGCAATTGGAGGTGATGTTAGGCTACGAGTTATATATCGACAAACCGGAGCGTATGCTGGAATTGCACGCTATGCGCATCGCAGCCAAGCATTTTCGCTACTCACTACAGATATATGGGCCTATTTATGCGGGCGAATTGAAGGAATTCTTTACCGTTGTGAAAAAATTGCAGGAGATCCTGGGAGAGATTCATGACTGTGATGTATGGTCTCTCTGGTTTCCGGTGTTCATCGAAGAAGAGCTAAAAAAGGTACACGAATACTATGGCAACAGTCGCACCTTCGCTCCTCTTCGACCAGGATTGACTTGGCTTGTCGCGAATCGGCTGGCACTCCGCAAGAAGTATCACAAAGAGTTGAACATATATTGGAAAGAGCTGGAACAGCAACAATTGTGGAGTAAACTATTGCAGATATTGGAGAAGCGGGTGGGTGATGATACCCAGGCGGCAATAGTATGACAACCCACGGGCGCGTGGTCGCCTTTATGGATTTGGGCACGAATTCGGTGCGCCTGTATGTGGTGCGGATTAATCCTAATGGGACTTGGACGGTGCTGACATTACAGAAGATGATGGTGCGCCTGGGGGAAGGTGAATTCTCGCAGCAGCACCTGCAACCGGAGGCGATGGCACGCACTGCGGAGGCTATTCGACAACTGGGCGAGTTGGCACATTCCTACGGTGCCGAGGAGATTCATGCGGTAGCCACAGCGGCTACGCGGGAAGCGGAAAATCAAGCTGAGTTTATTGAGTTATTACGTGAGGTATCTGGCATTCAGCTGCGCGTAATAGCGGGCAAGGAAGAGGCGCGGCTCATTTATCTGGGAGTCTCCCGTTCTGTCAATATTGGTAAAACAGAGGCTATGTTTATAGACATAGGCGGCGGCAGTACCGAGATCGCCATCGGCGACAGCCAGCAATTCAGCTACCTCGATTCGCTGAAGCTCGGCGCCATACGTTTGGCAAACACAGATAGGAATGGCTTTGCCGGTAAGGTGAGTCCCAAGCGCTACGCACATTTGCAGGATGAAGTGAGAAATGTGGCGGTGCGGACGATTCAGAACTTGCGCCAGATAGCGCCCAAACTAGTCTATGGCTCCAGTGGTACAATTGAAAACCTGGCGACTATAGCGGCGCGTCTGACGGGGAATTCTCATCAGACTCCGGCTCCGATAATGACCCTCGAGCAACTACGCTTTGTCGTCACCTTGCTATGTTCGCTCCCTCTTGCACAACGCCGGATGTTACCGGGCCTGAATCCCGAACGTGCGGATATTATCATTGCAGGCGCTGCGGTGCTGGAAACGTTGATGTCAGAGTTGGGCCTTACTGAAATCCACGTAAGTGACCGAGGGTTACGCGATGGACTGCTGGTGGACTATCTGGAACGCGGCGAGGAAACGGCAGAGATCGCCCGGCTTTCGATTCGTGCGCGCAGTGTACGCCAACTTGGACGGCTATGCAACTATGATGAGATACACGCGGAACAGGTGGCGAAGCTCGCGGTGAGCCTTTTTGAGTGCGCCCAAGGGGAGGGGCTGCATATGTTGGGGGTAGCGGAGAAGGAACTGCTGGGGTGGGCGGCGCGCTTGCATGATATTGGTCTTTTTCTCAACTATGCCAACCACCATGCGCATAGCTATTACTTTATTCGCAATGCTGAGTTATTGGGTTTTGACCTGACGGAGGCAGCCATCATGGCAACTTCGGTGCTCTTTCATCGAAAGACGTTGCCGCGGAGTAAGAACCCGGAGTTCGCGCTCCTGGATGAGCGGAGCCGAGAAGTAGTGCGGCTCCTCTGCATCTTCCTTCGGGTAGCGGAGACGCTTGACCGTAGCCACGCCAACCTGGTGCAGGATGTCCGCATAACCCCGACAAACAACGGCCGCCTGGCGCTGGAGGTGATCCATGAGCAACCGTGCCCGTTGGAACTGCTGGGAGTGCGGGTACATGGGCCAGCGCTGGAGAAGACATTTGGGCGTAAAGTAGTATTCTCCGACGGGAAAGGGTAATGTGGTGCCGGTGAAGGGAGTCGAACCCCCACGGGGTCTCCCCCGGTAGATTTTGAGTCTACTGCGTCTGCCATTCCGCCACACCGGCTGGAAGCTTATTTATTGTAACAGGAGTGAGGGGTAAGGTCAATAATATTTGATGCCGGAGCAAAGTGACGGCGAGGACGATGGTATATTGATCGCCAGGGTCAGTGAAGAGTATTATGACTGGTATTGCGATACAGATATAACAAGCGAGAGTTATGAAGGGACATAGAAAAGTGAATGAGATGAGCATCCCCGGCATTGGGGTGATCCCGGATGATTGTAAAGGCGACTTCCTCGATATTGAAACAGGCGGCGGTGGACTGTGGCAGGTAGGCTGTGAAGGGGTGCAGCGTATACTGACCCCACTGGATCGCAAGGTGGAATTTATCGTTTTTGCGAAGAAGACGCTGACTTACGTCAAATCCGCGATGGGGTATCCGGCGATTTATCCGCTCCCGGAGGTCACTTTCGCAGGGCCAGCTGACGCGGTATTGATGGATCTGGACGGCACTAGCGTGCATAGCGAGGCCTTCTGGATGTGGGTGATCGAGCAGACTACGGCACGCTTGCTGGGAGCCCCGCATTTCAAACTGGAAGAGGCTGATGAGCCGCATGTTTCCGGTCATTCAGTGTCGGAACACTTGCAGTATTGCATTCGCAAATACTGTCCGCAGGAGACGGTGGAAGTTGCGCGCATCCACTATTTTGAAATAACGCGCTATGAAATGAGTGAGATAATGGCCGGGCGTGGGCGCAAAGGGGCGTTTACCCCCAGTCCGAACCTGAAAGAGTTTCTCTATACACTGAAGGATAATGGCATTAAAATTGGGCTGGTGACTTCCGGGCTATATGAGAAAGCGTGGCCGGAGATTCTCTCGGCGTTCCAAACGCTGGAGATGGGTGATCCACTGAAGTTCTATGATGCGATTATCACGGCCGGGACGGCATTCAGCGCCACCACGGCGGGGACATTGGGGGAGTTGGCTCCCAAACCGCATCCTTGGCTCTATGCCGAAACCGCGCGGGTGGGCTTGGGTCTTGATCCGGCGCGGCGGCAGCACGTCATCGGGATGGAGGATTCCAGCGCCGGGGTGGTCTCAATACGCCTCGCTGGCTTCGCCGCTATCGGAGTAGGGGGAGGGAATATTGCAGCCAGTGGCCTCCGCCCGCTCCTACATGCCGAATGCACTGGACTGTTGGACGCCTTGCCGGTGATCCTGGGGGAGCGCTGATGGTGGGAGAGTTGAAGTAAGGCTAATATTAGTTAGTAGTTTAACCAGCAATTAATGGGATTATTGCGCAATTTTTCAATAAAAACTACTCCATCTGTTAATCGGCATTGAATATTAGCCCACCATCGGCGTAGAATAATGATCTAGCTTTGGCGGTTGGACAGCTTGCTTTTTTTGAGTTATAATTCTCCAACTTTTGTTACCAGTTTCTACTAAATCACACTGGTGTGACACGGTCCAGTAGAGCAATAGCGCTGTGAATCCCGTTGACTCATATAAATGTCTCCATGTCTCACAGAAGAACAAACACACAGAGCAGTTAAGGGCGGATAAAATCATAAAGCAACGACACTCTTCATGGAACCGCATCAATAGATTATTGGATTTGCTATCCGGCTTATTGCGGCCCAGAAGCTGGATTTTCTCCTATGGTCATGCCGCAGGTGATCTACATACTCGGTATGATCCGGATAGGCGTGCCAATCGGAGATCTTCGCGGCGATGACATCGAGGTTCCGCAGATAGCGGACACCATGATGATAGTACTTCGAAACCGCACGCCGGAGGATGGACTCAGTCAACGCACGGTAAATCACCGTCGCTGCCAGCCACCGTGCCTCCTGTTTCATATATTCGGCCATTGGAAGTAGGCTGGTATAATCATCACCATCGAGCTGATCGTCATGGGTGAGGAGATACGTTTCCGCGTCTGCTGTCCGTCCGACACAGGTGAGAAAGCGTGCGTCGCTGGACGAGAATTGCGGATCACAGAGGATGGCTGTCGCCGTCTGCTCAACCACCAGGTTGCGCTGATCTTCCCCGATGACCGTCAGTAGCGCTTGCAGGGACTCTTCATTATGATATGCCTCATACATCTGCCATGCGACCAGTCACGCGGTGTCGGTATCGCCAAGTTGTTGTGAAACCTTCAGCAGGAGCGCGTTTCGCTCGTTTACCGCGTAGGGATTCGCCGGGAGACGCTCCAATCTAGTTCGTGCGGTCGTCGCGTCACCGGCATCGAGATATGCCTCTGCAATGTTGATTTGCACGGCTGCAGGCAGATCGGCATGTATGGCGCACTGTGCCTGTTCAAACAGCGGGGCGTCGCGGAGTTGCCGGGCCACGGATGCCACGCCGAGAAACCAATGTTGCGCGGCGAAGCAGGCGTGGTGTCCGCCAACGTTGCACTATCCCTGGGGGCGTACAAAGAGAAAGACGCTATCAAGCCGTTGCAGTTGGCGCTGCGCAATGAGTACAACCTGACGCGCAGCAACGCGATTCTATCGCTGTTTGCCATTGGTGGCGACGAAGTGATGGACATTATCGGCAAAAGTATGGCGCGCGAGGTAGACCGCAAAGTCCTCTCCTCGCTGATTTACGTGATGAAGCAGATGAAAACCGACAAAGTTGCCGCCGCCAAATATGTGGCCATGGCAATAAAAAACTCCAAGGATGACAACGACAAA
>JBBRXO010000082.1:0-12327 GCA_038248345.1 Armatimonadota bacterium
CTACGCGGACTTTTTCTGTCCGAAGGTAGTCCGCGTAGGCGGACGACTGGCATTTTAATGCCACGCAGCCGGGATTTTAATCCCAGCGAGAAAGAGATTTTGCAATAACCTTCAGTGAGTGACTGCCAGAAATTCATCTCGCCCCGCCTTTCTTCAAGTGCTCTGACGGCAATTATAGCATTGCTGACCAAGAGCGAAGGGGGGAATATGCTGACATCCGAGCACCAAAAGCGCCATTGTGGTGGTGTAAATCGGGGGCAGTGAGATGATTTTGGGGGAAAAGCAGGAAAATCATACAGCGTGCAGAAATTATATGCTAGGTAAGCGGGCAGAAGTTGCCAGGGTAATTGCAGATCGGAAAGGTGGTTCCAGTTATGTTCACGCCAGCATGTTCACTGCACCCGATGGACGTTCGGTTGCTGAAGATTTTCGTAGCCGCCGTACAAGGTGAGGCGGTGCCGGATCTACGCGAGGAGGCCGCACGAAGACGGCAGCGGGATATCCTGTTGAATTGGTCACAACGCGTGGTGCGCGCAGCGACCTTTCTGGCGGTGGATGTGGCCCCCGAAGATTGGCGGCTCTACACCCAGTTACGTCCATTTTTCGTCACCGTAGAAGCGCCGGGGGCGATGACCACCCGGATGCACGACCTTTTTGGAGCCCATTCCTTAAGCGAGATTGTTGACCATTATCGTGAGGAAGTGGCACGGTTGGATGCGGATCAGGCAGATTTTGTCATCGATACAGTACGGCATGACCAGATGCCCGAGGCGGTGATAGTGCGCCCGGCCGATGTTATCGAAGAGAATATGCGTGCCTATCTGATCGCCGAGCGACATGAGCTGGAAGAGTTTTTTGCCACCAGTGATCCGGGGGCGTTACAGCTAGAAAAGGTCGGGCAATGGCTGTGCTGGCGCGCTTGCCTCTTCTCCGCTAACATGCACCCCTGGTGGGTTACTCGTGGCACCAGCCTCACCGGGCTGGCAGGACGCAAAGAGTATGACTTCCTCTCCGTGATGGCGGATCCGCGCGGCATGTTTGCCAGCATCATCAGCCGCGTCCCCGCGCTGCATGAACACCTACCTTACGCACTGACCACGATGCACAGCACGGGCATGTGTGTCCCCCCTCATTCAACCGCGGAGGCGTTTATAAATTCGGGGGGCTGGCCTGCCGAGATACTCTCCACCGGGACAACGACTCCTGGTGAAGTGCGTTCCCTGCGGGAGGCGCTCCACTTCGCACAGATCAACAAACATGGTCTGTGGGAAGCATCCGAGATGGCCGTGCCATTAGAGGGTATCCTGCCGATAATCGAACCAAATCAAGCGGAGACTGAAGCCTACAACCCCGCGATGAGTACCACGCCAGCGGCAGCGCACACGGAAGAAACGCAATCTTTTGCCCCTATTCACTACGATGAAGCAGGTGCCACAGAAGATGAAGCGGGTCTGGATGAACTACCGGCAGAGGCACCGGCGGATGATTCCAAAGCCCCCTTCTGGAAAAAGATGTTAAAAAAGAAAAAATGATAGGTTCGATGATATCGAAAAAAAGCCCCGTCCATCATGGACGGGGCTTTTTTTGCCTGGTGTTGCGCGACGCTATTTCTTCTCGTCGAGCAGCTCTGGTTTGAAATCTTTATTCATCAGCTCGATCACTTCTTTGGTGATGTCTACGCCGCCGAGCAGGACAACGTTTTGCAAGGAATTATTCGCCACCACATCCTGGCTGATAACCATGACGAGGTTATTTTTCTGAGTTACTTTGGCGATGCAGGCTTTCTGGAATTCCTCGATTGTCTTGGAAAGCCGCTTTTCTTCGT
Organism: Armatimonadota bacterium; assembly: GCA_038248345.1. GTDB lineage: Bacteria > Armatimonadota > Hebobacteria > CAIYQO01 > CAIYQO01 > CAIYQO01. The sequence goes on from JBBRXO010000082.1 coordinate 1,826, forward strand.
CCTGTCCTTCTTTTTTGTATTTATTGAAGCGCTCCATGATAGTTTGCGAATTTGCGCCATCATCTTTTATCAGCGTGGCGTATTCGGCCGCATCTTCGGTGTTCAGGGGAACCGGGTAGGCGCGTTGGCGTAGTTCGTTGTAGCGTTTGCTTCGTTCGGCGCTGATCCCCTGCAATTCTTTCAGCCGCTCTGCTGTAAGGTTGGGGGTGAGCAGGTATTCCTTGAAATCTTTCTGCGAGAGGAACTCACCTTTGGCCACATAGTCGGCGATATCTTTATTGATGCCGTACAAGCTGTTGATGCGGTTGCCTGAACTATTGAAACGATCAAGAAAGAGTTTGAAGTTGGTGGCATTATCGTAATCGATCAAGTTGAACTCGTCGACCTCTTTCGCCGTCAATTCGGTCGGGGTTTCGCGCTCCTTCAGCTCAGCATAACGTTTGCTTTGCTTCTCGGCTTTGTCTTGTAGTTCCTTCACGCGGACGGGATTGATGACGGTACTGTTGCCCACATATTTGATATACTCCTTATATTCACTCTGGGTCAGGAATTCGCCTTTGCGGAGATTGTCGGTGATCTCCTGCCGGACTTTATAGTAGGCGGTGATACGATCACTGGCGAGTTTGTAACCGGAGAACCCCGCCCCAACCTGCCCCAACGATACGACACCGATGTTGCAGACGGGTGCAGCTGGTGCGGTGGTCTGCGCAAAACTCGTCATCATGCTCAACACCAGCAGTGTGGTGATGAGAGCGTAGCTAAAATACTTACTGTTCATTTCATGCTCCTTGGCACAGGCTTTGCCTGTGCATAGTTCTTAATTAGTACGTTGCACCCATACCGAAGTGGATACGGTTTTGTCCGCTCGGGTTAAAGCCCCAGTCGAGGCGAATTGGGCCAATCGGGGAATTAAGCCGTAGCCCGATGCCATAACCAAGGCGGACGCGGGCATCGGCATCGCCAAAATTCGCGGCGAAGGAGCCGCCGAAGGCATCACCGATATCGAGGAAACCCACTCCCTGCAGCGTTTCGTTGAGCGGTACGCGCAATTCACTGTTAAATACAAACATCGCCTTACCAGGAAAACTGTCATCCGAGTAGCCGCGGATTGTATTAGTGTTGGTGCCGCCCGCGAGGAATTGGTCGAGGTAGGGCGCGTCGCCTTTAATCAAGCCCATGGTGAGGTGCGCGGCATAGACCCAGGGTTGCTTGGTTTCTGCGCGGGTCTTTCCTACCTTTCCCGGTTTTACTTTGTAATAATAGCGGCCTTCCGCCTGCACTTTGGTGAAGCTATTGCCGCCGAAGCCGGCCACTTCAATTGAGCCCATCCCATAATATCCTTTGGTGGGATTGAAGGCGCTATCGCGGACGTCGCGCACCTGTGAGTAGCCAAGGCTGCGCACATTAGTGGAGGCCTTCACCGGATCCAACAGCGGATCGGTGTTAGTGGATGATCCGTAGATATGATCAGCGCGGAAGGTGAAGTATTCGTGTGTTGTCTGATCTACCGGTTGCCCGACAGTCAGGTTCAATCCCGTGCGATGCTCATCATAGCTGAAACTACCAGCGCTATTCTTCAAATCACGGGGATTGATGATGCTGTACAAACTTACCGAACCACTGGTCTGCCGATCATTCAACCAGGGATTAGCGTAATTGAAGCGATAGCTGGTTTTCTCCCCGAATGATCCCATCAGCCCGATACTTTGATTCGACCCCAAAAAATTGGTGTCGCTGACGCTTAAATAGAGTAGCGGTTTGGCGTTACTTCCGGTAGTGATACCGCCGGATCCGGTGCCAGTCATCTGTTCGATGACATTGAACAGCAGGTTGATAGTGCCGGGCTCTTCGCCAGACACATCTTTGATCTCCACATCCTGGAAGATACTCATGCGGCGAAGGGCGTTTAACGTCTCGATTACTTTTTTCTGGTTGTAGACCTCGCCCACTTTCATCTTCATCTCACGCTTAATTACATAATCTTTGGTCTTGTAGTTCCCTGTGATGATGATTTTGCTGATGATACATTCAAATATCTTGAAACTCACGCGCCCGGTCAATGGATCCTGCCCGGTATGGGTAATTCTATTCAGCGTGTAGCCATGTTCAATGAAGTATTTATCCAATGCATCAGCATCGGCGTTCATCTGTGGGAAATACATCGGCTGCCCGACTTGCGTTTTTACGAGTTTCAGCAATTCTGCCGCGTTGAAGACCGTGTTACCCTCAATATCAATGCCCGTGACTACCTGATTCTCGCTTAAATCAAAGGTCAGGCGGATGCCAGCGGCGGTATCCTCGCGAGTGACCGGGCGGGCTAGTAACCCCCAGAAATAACCGGTGTCATCAATGGCGTAGATTGCTTTGTCGATAGCGGTGTCGTCATACTTTTTGCCCTTCAGTTGGCCAACGATTGCCCGCACTTTCTGTTGTACTTCCGGGGGGGTGTTCTTCAGTCCGTTCACCACCACCTCTACTACCAGCTCGGCTGCGGTTACCGCGGGGGGGGCGGGCGTTGTCACCAGTGGGCGGTCAGGTCCCAACGTGTCGGTGCCGGTCTGCTGAGCTTGCACCGGATGCCCGAGGGCAATGGCTCCCAGTAGTATCATCGCGAGAAGAACCTGATTAGTCTTGCGCATAGTTAATGCTCCTGATCGAGTTATATTTATCCTTAATACCGGAATTGGTACCATGTCAGTTATTCGTGCCTTCTACCCAGCATCTAAATTATACACTATTCACCCCACTGTGGGAGAAGAGGTATGTAGGATAGATTGTTTATTTCGTATCATCATTTGGATCCGGGCGCAGATGCGGCCCGAGTACCTTGCGTAAATTTCCGCGCGCGCGGAAGATGCGGCTCTTTACCGCTTCTACGGAACTGCGGGTGATGTCGGCGATCTCCTGATAGGATAGCCCCTGTACATCACGAAGCAGGATCACCATACGCAGGTCTTCGGAGAGATTCGATATCGCTTGCTGAATCTTCTCCTGTAGCTCTTTCCCTTCGAGCATCTGCTCGGGGCAATAAGAATTATCCTCTATTTCGCGTCCCATACCTTCACCATCAATATTGATGGGGGCATCGAGCGAGATCAGTTGGAAGCGCGCCTCGCGGTCGCGTTTGCGAAAGTGGTTTTTGCACAGATTAACCGCGATACGATATAGCCAAGTGTACGCCTGTGCCTCACCACGAAATCTATCATAGGCACGCAGGGCGTGTAAGAATGTCTGTGCCGTCAGGTCAGTGGCATCATCAAAATCTCCCACCTGTCGGTAAACGAGATTAAATATCGCCTTTTCATACCTTTCGTAAAGGGCTTCGAAGGACGTTGGCGTCGCTGCCGTGCTCTCTGAATTCGCGTGCAACCGGGTATCGGCCATTTATACGTCCTGCCCACTCCATCTGTCGCAACTGGTATTAATCCCGGCTAATAAACCATTTCGGCATGTAAAGTGGGGATGTGACTTTTTTTATAGTGTAGCAGTTTTACGGTGGGTTTACAAGGAGAAATTTAGGCCCGATAACCTTAATCGTCCTCGGAGCGCTTCTCCGGGAACGCACTGAAGAGACGGTAGGTATTTTTACCATGATGTTTGGCGCGGTACATGGCGGTATCGGCATGACGCATCAGCTCCTCCACCGTATTTCCGTCATAGGGGGCAACGGCGACGCCGATGCTAGCGGTAATTTTGCGTACATGAGCACCGAGGGTGAATTTTTGGATGAAAGCATCGAGGAATCTCCGGGCGGCGATGTCGATATCCTCGGCGCTGGTGACCCCCGAGAGGATGATGACGAACTCATCTCCGCCCAGACGCGCCACCGTGTCGCTGGTACGTACACCATCATCAAGGCGGCTAGCTACCTGGCGGAGCATTTCATCACCCACGCTATGGCCGAGTTTGTCGTTGATGTTTTTGAAACCATCCAGATCGAGAAACATCACTGCCGTAGCGCTGCCTATACGTTGCCCCACCGCCAGTGCCTGTTCCAGCCGATCCATAAAGAGTGCGCGATTGGGTAACCCGGTGAGGTGATCAAAGAAGGCCAGCGTCTGTAGCCGCTCTTTAAGAGTATTCCTTTCGGTATCATCCCGAATCACAATGAGACGCCCCGGGCTTTGATATTCTAACTTGCGAAACAGGATGACACGAATATCGTAGATAGTGTGGGTGGGAGTATCGATCCTGATACTATAGTTGTGTTCTGCGGCATCTGCGGGCAGCGGGGCCGCTAAATGCTCCCATTCGGGGGCAATTTCGGTGATCTTCTTCCCCGTAGCGGTATGTTCCTCATAGCCAATGAACTTCTCCGCAGCCGGATTCATGCTTAATATCCGTAGCTGATAATCAAGCACCACTATGCCATCGGTGAGGTTTTCCACAATCATGTCGTAGGCAACTGGTACCATATCCCAATAATGGTAGCGTCGCATACCCCAAACCACCAGCGCCCCGGTGATACAGAAAGCCAGTGGGGTAAGATCCAGATATTGCGTGGGGCCCAGGCGAAAAATATACAAAGCATTGAACACCAGCGGAACCAGGGCGGCCACGAAGATAACCGAGAACTGCTTGCGATAAAATGGGGTAGAGGAAAACATCGCCTGTGTACAGAGGACGAGAGCTGCAAAACACAAGCCATAACTGTAAAAAGCAAAGAGATAGAACCACGGCCCATAGCTGAGGTTAAGCAAGGGCATATCTAATGACATTTCCAATTGTGTTGCGGTGTAAAAAAGATGGTGGTATTCATTCGTCCAGTTCATCAACACAGTGAGGGTAGGGATGATGCAAATGAGGAAGACATTGCGCCGCGTGAGCAACTCCTCATGACCAACATATACCATACTCATCATGAACCATAATGGTGTACAGAAGGTGATGAACGGATACTCCAGCTTTATCCAGAAGAGTTTCTCCGTCACCGAATGTACTGCGTACTCCCCCATTGAGGTGAACGACCAGAACGCGACCGCAAACAAAAGTAGCGCAGTAACAACCGCCCCCCGTGCTGGCCGCTGCTGCAAGGCGATAAATGCAGTAATGAACGCACTCAACCCCGCAACAAGCATAGAGATATGATACCATGTGTGCAAGTGTAACAGCATATCGATATCCTTAACCTTAATGATACCACAAAAAAATTATAAAATACTGTTGAATCGTGAAAAACTGGTACAAACGCCGGTAACTATTGCAATAATTATCCGCATTATGGGAGAATGAATACATATGAAAACAATGATCGGGGTTATGGGATCTGTGGCCGGATTCAACCAGCAGGCCGCGGAGTTATCTTATCTGCTGGGGCGTGCCATTGCTGAGCATGACTGTATTATCGTCACCGGCGCTTGTCCGGGATTGCCCTATGACGCGGTGCGGGGGGTGAAGGAAAACGGCGGTATGACGGTCGGCGTCTCGCCCGGGCACAACTTCGCCGAGCATACAATTAAATACGATAGTCCATGGGAGGGTTTCGACGTCATTATCTACACCGGCAGCGGGTTGATGGGACGCGAGATAACCGGCGTACGCTCCTGCGATATCGTCATCATCGCCGGCGGACGCTCCGGCACCCTGGGTGAATTCGCCATTGCTTACGATGAAGGGAAGATCATCGGCGTGCTGCTGGGCACCGGAGGTATCGCGGAACACATCTCCATCCTGGTAGATGTCATCAACAAAGACACCGGCGCGCAAATTGTATTAGATGCAGACCCGAGTAGACTGATCGACCGCCTGATGGAATTAGATGATGCGCGCCGGCTGGGTATCCGCGAAAGTGCGATGGAAGTCACCAGAATGCCGTTTACGGCGGAGAATCAAAGTAATGTGGCAGCAGTGGAGATGGCGATCGGACAGATGGAAGGTGAAATTTGCAAATTACAGACCGTAATAGCCGAACAACGCCGCCGCCTGGAAGCCTATCAGGATGTAGCAAATATGAGCAATGGCAGTGGCGCCAAGGGGTAGGTCGGGATGGGGAGATAAGATACCACTATTACAATTAACTATAAAATGGTTTATTCCCGTCAACCCTAGCCCAGCCGTTCACGGCTGGGCGGACGGGACAGACATTAGAGCCGTTACTCCTACATCACCTTATTGCCTCATACCCTCGAAGGTGATATCCTTACCTTAACTAAATATCTTGTGAAAGAGGCGAGTGATGGGTGACGAGGAACAGGTGAAGTTGACGGTGGTGGAGCAGGCGGTGGTGGAGCAGTGCGGGCGCGCGAAGGCGGCGGCACGCAAGCTGGCGACTATTTCATCGCGTGTGAAGAATGAGGCGCTGGAGGCGATGGCCTATGCGCTGAAGGAACGCCAGAGCTATATCCTGGAGGCAAATAGCCGCGACATAAAGGCGGCCAAGGATAACGGCATGAGCGAGGCGATGCAGGATCGGCTGTTGCTGTCCAGCAATCGCATCGCCGCCATGGCTACTGATTTACTGGGTATCGCCGCCCTGCCCGATCCCATCGGCGAGGTGATCGACGGCGAGAAGCGCCCCAATGGGCTGGAGATTCGCCGTGTGCGCGTGCCGCTGGGCGTCATCGGCATCATCTATGAGAGCCGCCCCAACGTCACCGTGGACGCCGCCGCGCTATGCCTCAAAAGCGGTAACGCCGTGGTGCTGCGCGGTGGCAGCGAGGCTATCCACAGCAATATCGCGCTGGCGCGCGTGATCACGCAGGCGGCGCAAAATGCGGGTATCCCCATCGGCGCGATTGAACTGATTGAATCCACCGACCGCGCCGCCGCCAGCCAACTGATGCGCATGAACGGCGTGGTAGATGTGCTCATCCCTCGCGGCGGTGCGGGGTTGATCCAGACGGTGGTGCGCACTGCCACCGTGCCCACTATCGAGACGGGCGTGGGCAACTGCCACGTCTACGTGGACGCCGCCGCCGACTTCGACATGGCGGTGAAGCTGACGGTGAACAGCAAATGCCACCGCCCCAGCGTGTGCAACGCGGCGGAGACGCTGCTGGTACACGCGGCCATCGCCGACAAATTTTTACCAATGGTAGGCGCGGCGTTGGACGTGCGCAAGGTGGAGCTGCGCGGGGACGTACGCACCTGCGCGCTGTTGCCCAACGCGATACCCGCCACGGAAGAGGATTACTATACGGAATTCCTGGCGCTGATTATGGCGGTGCGCGTGGTAGATAGTCTGGATGAAGCGCTGGATCACATCGACAAATACAGTAGCAAGCATACCGAGTTGATCGTGACCAACGACGTGCGCGCCGCGCAACGTTTCGTCAACGAGATAGACGCCGCCGCCGTCAACGTCAACGCCAGCACCCGCTTCACCGATGGCGGGCAATTCGGCCTCGGCGCCGAGATCGGCATCAGCACGCAAAAGCTGCACGCCCGCGGCCCCATGGGCCTGCGCGAACTGACCAGCGCCAAGTACATCGTCACCGGCGATGGGTTGATTCGAGAATAAAAGGCAATATGCGCCCATGCTACGGGCAATGTGGTGAAGGGTTAGGTAAGGAAAGAACAATGGAAGAAAACGAGCAACAGCCCACTCCGACCGTGGAGATAGCACCGGAAGAGCAACTGGTGAAGCCGCGCTACTTCTGGCACATACCAGAGGGCAGTTCGTTGCCGCAACTATCGCTCGTCTTCATCCTGCTCTCCATCACCGACCTGGTGGCCACTGTACACATGATGGCCGCGGCGGGGGTGAAGGAAGGTAACGCCCTTGCTGATGGGATATTGAAGAACTTCGGCACCCCTGGCTTCATCGCCTACAAGTTAATATTAGTAGCATTCGCCCTCGCCATCATCTGGTACGTCTATAAGTACCGCCCGCAACTTTCGCTGCTCGTGCTCTGGGTCGCGGTGCTCCTCATGGGCTTCATCACTCTCGTTCACCTGGCATTGATGAGCGGGATAGCGGCGGCATTTGGTATTTAACCCATCAGTTGACCTGGGGGGTGCCCCAGGTCAACTTTTACGTACTACTTGCCTTCTATTTCCTTGGAGATCGGCCAATTATCGGTGCGGAAGGGGCTGGCGGGGAGGTTAGCCTGGTTATACAGGTTGCAGGCGGGGTTTTCCGCCCAGCCATAGCGGACGGCCACAGGGGCGGTCACCGTAGGGCTGGAAACTACTATTGTGTCTCCCGCAATCACGGCATCCGCCCAGACGAACTTGCGATCAGCGCCGGCAATTGCAAACGCGGTCAGTGGCTTATCGTCCTTGCTCATCAGCCCGCCACCCAGGTGATCAAAAGCCAGGCGAATTGCGGCTCCTTCCACCTGCATGGAGCGGTAGGACGGCCCGGAGTAGATGATGTGCGTCTGGCCGTAGCTGAGAGCCAGGGCATTAAGCGCCAGCCGCAGGCCCACGTCCTGCTTGTTTCGCGGGTGGATGTCCTCTGCTTCGCCGATGTCGATAATCACCGCCATGCCGGTATTCGGTTCGGCCAAGGTCATGGTCTGCGCCTCGCGCAACTCGGCCCATTGGCTCTCTCCCGGATTGGCTGCTTCCGGAGTGTAATTCGCCAGCTGCGCGAAGAGGAAGGTGAAGTCCCCCTGCGCCCATTGGCGACGCCAATCGCGGATCATAGCAGGGAATAGGGTGCGATACTGATAGGCGCGGTCAGCATTGGATTCGCCTTGATACCAGATAGCGCCGCAGATGGCGAAGGGTTGCAGCGGTACGAGCATCCCGCTATTCAATATCCAGGGAGAGTTGGGGTTGCCGGGGCCTTGCGGTTGCTGCGGCATAGTGCCCTCAATGAATCCGAAATTATGCTCAACCTCGTATTGCCATTGACCGTGCAACGGGATAGGAGTACCGGATTCATCGGCAGGCGCTACGTGCATCAACGTTTTCGCCCCCGTCATGCCCCCGCCGTACATATTGCTGAAGACGCGCACGGCGATGACATTCTTGCCCGCGTGGACTAGTTCGCCGGGGATGGGATAGATACGGGGGATGCGCCAGGCATCCTCGTGCTCATCAATGCTGATACCGCCAACCTGCACGTTATTGAAGTAGGTGACATCGGATTTATCGCACGCCCCGATGCTCAAAGTTAATTCTTTGCCCGCCCACTCGGCGGGGATTTCCACTGTTCGGCGGAACCACAGCACACCACTGAAATTAAGACCGACACTCTGCCAGGGGCGCGGCAGGTCAATGGTTTGCCACGCTGCGGTGTCGGTGGCTGGGTCAGCCCATCCATGTGCGTAGCCACTATTCCCCGGATCTTTCGGGACCCCCTGGCCAGACGCTTCCCATGCTGCCACCAGCTGCTGATGGGCGGCCATGGTTTCGTCAAAGTTTTGCAGATTGCGCTCATATTCTTCGACCATATTCACTAATATCGGCTCTGCTAGTAGCCCCGCACGGCTGGTCCATGCCTCGGCTATGGTCCCGCCCCAACTGGTGTTAATCAACCCAACCGGGACTCCCAGGCGCTGGTGTAGTTCACGGCCAAAGAAGTAACCGACCGCGCTGAAATTGGCAGCCGTTTCCGGTGTACATTCACTCCACGCGCCCACCACATCTTTCGGCGGCTCCACCACCGCCAGTTGCGGCACTTGGAAGAGGCGAATGCCGGCGTGCTGCGCCGCGGTGACCTCTTCGTCAGCATTATTCACCAGCGAGAGCGGCCACTCCATATTGGACTGCCCGGAGCAAACCCAAACCTCGCCTACTAGTACATCCTGCACGGTGACGGTCGTCGACAGACCAGTGGCTGTCAGCGTATACGGCCCGCCCGCGGGTAAGGCTGGTAGCGTCGCCAGCCACCGTCCATCGGGGCCGGCAGTGGCGGATGCAGTATTCCCCGCCAAGGCGACAGCAACAGCCTCGTCAGCCTCGGCCCAGCCCCACACCGGCAGGGCGATGTCCCGCTGGAACACCATATGATCACTGAACAACGCAGCCAAAGAGATTGACATTTTACATTCACTCCATACGAAAAATTGCACACCAGCGAACCTCAACGGCTCGACTAGTGTGTATGTATATAATGCCACTATCGGTAGGGGATGTCTATGGGGCAGGAGTATCGTTTTTAGCGATCGTCCTGTTCGCCCAGCCGTGAACGACAGGGCTAGTGGGCTTAGCCCAACGTCCTTAGGACGGGAACGCTTGGCCGTAAACGTCCCGTCCGAAGGGTGATCGGCCGAAGGCCCTCCAGCCCAGCCGTTCACGGCCAGGCCCGTAAGGACGGCTTGTCGCTAAAAACGATACTCCTGGTCTATGGGGTTATGATGGAAATATCGATAGAGTAAAAAATAACGTTGCCGGGGAGAGTAACTCCCCGGCAACGTTGTAAATTGATCATCTGCTATGATACTTACTACATAGTAGTAAGCTTGAAATTGGTAGCTTTAGTCGTAGTGTTACTATTCCACGTATTGCTGGTTCCGAATACCAACTTGTTAATGCCTCCGACGTTTGTCAGGGGAACAGTAACGCCGCCAATTAAGAGAGTCCCGGATGTGCCATTGACTGTCAAAGTCATA
>JBBRXO010000083.1:0-12302 GCA_038248345.1 Armatimonadota bacterium
CGTCGGCATAAGTTTTGCAAGGTGCCGTCCAGACGCTTCTGTTTTGACAACTTACATCGGGACGCAGTACTCATGGGCGGGACGCCTGCGTACCCAGTGTAGCCTGAGCCCGGCGTGACGCGCCTGTTCATTATTGCGAATACGCGCCACGGCGGGCGCGGGCTACAAATTGACGGTAAATGACTCCCAGGAGGCCTTCTCCTTTTCGTGCCTTTGTGTCTTCGTGGTTCATTCTAATCACCCCACACCATGCACACATATGTGCTATAATAATCTGATTCGCCGTGAGGCATTTTTGGTGGAGTGGGTTGGTTATGGGGCAGAGTTATCTACGTATCCGCGGGGCGCGGGAGAATAATCTTAAGAATATCGATATCGACATCCCGCGGGATCAGCTGGTGGTGATCACTGGGCTTTCCGGGTCGGGCAAGTCGTCGCTGGCGTTTGATACTATCTATGCCGAGGGGCAGCGGCGCTATGTGGAGTCGCTCTCCGCTTACGCGCGGCAGTTCCTGGGACAGATGGACAAGCCGGATGTGGATATGATCGAGGGGCTATCCCCGGCGGTGAGTATCGACCAGAAGTCCACCACGCGCAACCCGCGCTCCACGGTGGGTACGGTGACGGAGATCTATGACCACCTGCGCCTGCTTTACGCGCGTATTGGCGAGCAGCATTGCTATCAGTGCGGGCAACCTATCGCCGCGCAGACGTTGGAGCAGATCGTCGACCAGGTGACGATACTGCCCGAGGGCACGAAACTGCTGATCCTCGGCCCGGTGATCCGCGGGCGCAAGGGGGAGTACCGCAGCATCCTGGAGGATATCCGCAAACAGGGCTTCCTGCGCGTGCGCGTGGACGGCGTGGTGCATGACATCAGCGATCCTATTGAGATGGAGCGCTACAAGAAGCACACCATCGAAGTGGTGGTAGACCGCGTGGTGGTAAAACCGGATATCCGCAGTCGGCTGGCGGAGTCGCTGGAGACGGCGCTGAAAATCGGCCAGGGGATCGCCTCGGTACAAATAATCGATGGCGAGGAGCTGACCTTCAGCGAGAGCGCCGCCTGCCTCACCTGCGGCATCAGCTTTGAGGAGCTGGCACCGCGCGCCTTCAGCTTCAACAGCCCCTACGGCGCCTGCCCGGAGTGCATGGGGCTGGGTACGAAGAATGAGCTGGATGAGGACCTCATCATCCCCGATACCAGCGTCTCCCTCAACGGCGGAGCGATCCTGCCCTGGCGCGGTATCCGCGGCTGGTACTTCTCTTCTCTCGCCGCCGCCTGCGAGGCGCTGGGTATCAGCCTGGATACCCCGGTGCGGGATTTACCCACCGAACAGCTGGAGGTCATCATGCACGGCACTGACGACGACCGCCGCTTCCGCGTGCGCCACCGCAACAGCACGGGCCGCCTGCACGTCTACGATGCGCGCTGGCCCGGTGTGGTGAAGCTGATGCAGAAGGAGTTCAACGAGACCAGCAGCGACGACAATCGCGACAATATCAACCAGTTCATGCGCGTGAAGCCCTGCCCGGCGTGCAACGGCAAGCGGCTGAAACCGGAGATGCTGGCGGTATATCTGGCCGGTATGGACATCTCGCAGCTCACCTCGCTCTCCATCGGCGATGCGCTGGAGTGGTTTCAAAAGCTGACACTAAACGAGCGCGACGAGACCATCGCCCGGCAGGTGGTGAAGGAAATCCGCACGCGGCTGGGGTTCCTGGTGAATGTGGGCCTCAATTACCTCACCGTCGACCGCGCCGCCGCCTCGCTCTCCGGTGGCGAGGCGCAGCGCATCCGCCTGGCCACGCAGATCGGCAGTGGGCTGATGGGCGTGCTCTATATCCTCGACGAGCCGTCTATCGGGCTGCACCAGCGCGATAATGACCGCCTTATCGATACGCTGGAGCACCTGCGCGATGTGGGCAATACCGTCATCGTGGTAGAGCATGACGAGCACACCATGCGTGCCGCCGACTTTGTGGTGGATATCGGCCCCGGTGCGGGCGAGCACGGCGGGCACGTGGTGGTGGCGGGCACGCCACAGCAGGTGATGGACTGTGCGGAGAGCGTCACCGGCGACTTCCTGGCCGGACGCAGGCGCGTGGAAGTGCCAGAGAAACGACGGCAGGCAGGCGAGAAATTCATCGAGATCCGCGGCGCACGCGAGCATAACCTGAAGGATGTCACCGTGCGTATCCCGCTGGGGATGTTCGTCGCCTTCACCGGCGTATCCGGCAGCGGCAAATCCACTCTCATGCGCGACATCCTCTACAAACGGCTGGTACACCGGCTGCACGGCGCACGCACGCTGTGGGGGAAACACGATGAGATACTGGGGCTGGAGCACCTGGACAAGGTGATCGATATCGATCAATCGCCTATCGGGCGCACGCCACGCAGCAACCCTGCCACCTACACCGGGGTGTTCGACCTCATCCGCACGCTTTTCTCGCAGACGCCGGAGGCGCGCGTGCGTGGTTACAAGCCGGGGCGCTTCAGCTTCAACGTGAAAGGAGGGCGCTGCGAGGCGTGCAAGGGCGACGGCATCATCAAAATAGAGATGCACTTCCTGCCCGACGTCTACGTCCCCTGCGAGGTATGCAAGGGCGCGCGCTACAACCGCGAGACGCTGCAGGTGCACTACAAGCATAAAACAATCGGCGACGTACTCAACATGACGGTGGCGGAAGGGCTGGAACTCTTCAAAAACCTGCCCCAGATCGAGCGCAAGCTGAAGACGCTGGTGGATGTGGGACTGGACTACATCCACCTGGGGCAACCCGCCACCACACTCTCCGGCGGCGAGGCGCAACGCATCAAGCTCGCCAGCGAGCTATCGCGGCGCGGCACCGGGCAGACGCTCTACCTGCTGGACGAGCCCACCACCGGCCTGCACTTCGCCGACATCGAGCGCCTCCTCGGCGTGCTGCAACGCCTGGTAGACACCGGCAACACCGTGGTAGTGATCGAGCACAACCTAGATGTGATCAAACAAGCCGACCACATAATAGACCTCGGCCCCGAAGGCGGCGCGCGCGGCGGCGAAATAGTAACCCAGGGCACCCCCGAAGAAGTGGCCAAAAGCGAGACCAGCCACACCGCCCGCTTCCTGCGCGAGGTGCTGGCCCGGGGGGCGGAGCACGTAGCGCGGGTGACGGATTGATCGGGATATTCGCCCTGAAAGGGTGACGAGACGGGCCAATACGGAGATTGGCGTTCCCAGGAGTTGTAGCCCGCGCCCGCCGTGGCGCGCTGTTGTAAGTAAATCCGCACCCACGGCAGGTTAAATATGACAAATACGCGCCACAGCGGGCGCGGGCTACAGAGCGGTGTCCGTGGTATTTGTACCACGTGGTGCGCCCCGTGGCTAGCATCACTGGCCCTTTCAGGGCGAAAGCAAAAACCATTATTGCACTAAAAAATCGATCCATCAATAATTAATGCAAACGTTGTTTGCCGCTTCGTGGTAGAATAGAAAAGACTAGCGACTAGCGACAAAAGGACACTAATGTTTCTCTTTCGGCGTTCTGATAGATATATATTGAAGGAAATGCTGGTACCGGCGGCGGGGGGCATCGTTATGGTGCTGCTTTTGTTGCTGGGCAATGTCCTTTACGGATTATTGCTGAAGCTCTATGAAGCGAAAGCTCCCGGGGGTGATGTACTGAGGATACTCGGTTACCAGCTGCCGTGGCTGATGATGCAGGCGATCCCAGCGGCGTTGCTGGTGGGCACGGCACTGGCGTTGAACCGGCTGGAGCGCGAGCGCGAGTTGATGGCTTTTCGCCTCACGGGCACCCGCACTATTCGAATCATCGCCCCGTATCTGGTGTTGGGGCTATTTTTCTCCGGCGTACTATATGTCATGCAAGAGACGGTGATACCGGGCACTACCCGGGCGGCTAACCGGATGTTTTACCAGCTGCAGTGGCGCAACCCGGTGAACCTGGTGCCGCGTGACGTGGTCTTCCGTGCCGACAATCTGTATATCTACGTCCGCGAGGTGGACAACCGCACTCAGTCGCTCCGCGATATCTCGGTATATCGCCGCGAGCTGGATGGCGGCAATACCTTCATGCGCATCCCGGTGGCCCGCAATATCAATGGCGAATGGAATGTCATGCCCGACCCGGTCACCAATGAACCCGCCCGTCTATGGTCTTTTGGCCCCAGGGGCGATACTATCAACGTGATGGAGGTCTTTGGCACGGGTGTGCTCAACCTGCGGAAAGAGGTATATGACTACCTGGCCGAGCCGCCCGCCTCCCCGGAGGAGCTGACGCTGCAACAGCTGCTGGCGTTGCGCTCTGCCCGCAGCATGAGCACGGGTACCAGTAAAGGTATCACGGGCATGGGGGGGGTAGAGGTGAGCAACGCCATGTCGCTGCAACGCCCGCAGATCACTTTCTGGCTCCACCGCAAGTTCGCCGCTCCGCTGGCCGCATTGATAGGAATCCTGCTCGCTATCCCGCTGGCCATCCGCTTCGGGCGCGCAGGCGGCTATGTGGGCCTGCTGGTCTCCGGCGGCGTCGCCTTCGTTTATATTGTGGCGCAACAATGGATGCAAGTACTGGCAGTGAAATCGCAGCCAATGCTAGACCCGGTACTAGCCGCCTGGGGCCCCGCCGTAGTCTTCGGCCTGATCGGTATTGCGCTGCTGGTTACTATTGAGCGGGTGTAGCGGTTAGCGTTCTCATGGGCGTCCCGCCCATGAGAACGGGGTTGATGATGGTGCATCGAATGCCATGGTTTGACCTAACCCCCAGCCCCTTCCCTGCGAGGGAAGGGGTGCCTACCCAATATCTACAATTGAAAAACGACCTTGCTCCCCCTTCCCGCGCCGGGAAGGGGGCTGGGGGGTTAGGTCGACCAAGGCTGATGAGTCTGAACAGTTACGCTATTACCGAACAGATCATAGCGCCCTTCAGGGTGCTTGCCGTTGTTTGCCACGTCCTTTAGGGCGTGGTGAAGGTTCCGCCCCGCTTGGGACAAATAGATAGCTGGGCAACTATTCGGAATTTCCGAATAGTTCAATTCTAAAAATGGCGGAGTAGCTGGAATTTCAACCCCAGCAGCATTGAGGTTTCATAACTCCTCTCACGGCAAACTATTTTCAAAAACACCTCCCCAACCCCCTTGACAAAGCCTTTCAACAGTATTACTGTATTACTACACTAACACAGTTAGTCAGGTAGTATTATGAGATTTGATGTTGATATCACCAGCGCCACGCCGATATATGCGCAACTTGTTGCGCAGGTGAAGCGCGCGCTGGCCACCGGGGCGCTGCGGGCGGGGGATTCATTGCCTTCCCTGCGTGAGTTGGCGGCGCAGTTGCGCGTGAACCCACTGACGGTGGCACGTGGGTACCGTGAATTAGAGCAACTGGGGATAATCGTAACCGAGCGCGGACGCGGGAGCTACATAGGCACCCAGGCACCGGAGCAGAGCGCACAATTCCGCCGCGAGGTACTGCAACAGGCGATAGACCAGCTACTGCAGGAGGCGCACCGTCTGGGCGCCAGCGCCGCCGAAGTGCAGCAGCTACTGGCTGCACAAATTACCGACACGAAGGAATCTGTATGAAGGAAAAACAGACTACGTTGATAGCCGTAGACCAGCCGTGAAACTAGGAACTAGGAACTAGGAACTAGAAACTAGGAACTAGAAACTAGGAACTAATCATAGAAGGAGCCGAAAACCATGAGTAATGATTACGTCATCGAAACTGCGGGGCTGACCCGCCGATTCGGCAAGAAGTTGGCCGTGGATAATCTCACCTTGCAGGTGCCACGCGGCAGCGTTTTTGCTTTCCTGGGTAAGAACGGCGCGGGGAAGACTACCACCATCCGCATGTTGCTTAACCTGCTGGAGAAGAGCAGCGGCACGGCGCGGGTGCTGGGGCTTGACCCGGTGAAGGATGAGCTGGAGATCAAGCGGCGCGTGGGCTATGTGGGCGACGGGCAGAAGATGTACGACTGGATGAAAGTGCGCGAGATCATCTGGTATTGCAAGGGGTTCTACCCCGGCTGGGACGACGCCTTTGTGGCGGAGCTGCTCACCCGGCTGGAGCTGGACCCGGAGGCGAAGATCCGCAACCTGAGCCGCGGCGAGGAGGCGAAGCTGGCGTTGCTGCTGAGTATGGCCTACAAGCCGGAGCTACTCATCCTGGATGAGCCGACCGCCGGGCTGGACGTGGTGGTGCGGCGCGACTTCCTGGAGGGGGTGATCGAGCTGATCCAGCAGGAGGGCCGCTCGGTCTTCTTCTCCTCGCACATCGTGCATGAGGTGGAGCGCGTGGCCGACTGGGTGGGGATAATCGACGCTGGCAAGATGATCTGGTGCTCGCCGCTGGCGGAGCTGAAAGAGAGCGTGCGCCGCATCACCATGACCTTCGCCGAAGCGCCCAAATCGCTCGACAGCATCCCGCACATCCTGCTGCAGGAGAGCGCCGGCCGCCAGCCCTCGCTGCTGGTCTCGCACTTCAGCGACGCCACCCTGGCGGCAGTGCAGCAGCTCAACCCCACCGACGTAGTGGTGCATGATCTCGGCCTGGAAGACATCTTCGTCGCCATGGTAGGCAAGCCGGAGGAGGCATGATGAATAAAGGAATTTTTATACGATTGCTCTGGCGCGAGTGGCGGGAGAACTGGCAATTCCTGGTGGTAGGGTGCGGGTTGCCGTTGGTTTGTGCGGTAGGATATTTATTCGCATCAAGAGACATTCGCGATATGATTCCCGGCTTCGGGATGACATCTGTCTTTAGTATACTTTTCTTTCAGGTTGGTGCGGCAAGTTATGCGCGTACACCAAAGAGGCAGGGAAGTACAAGATTTCTTCCTATCCCCGTCTGGCAAGAGTACCTATCCATCTATATATTTCCTGCTTTGATTCCTATGTTTATGGGTGTGGCACTAGGCGTGATGATGGGGATGACAAATGCAACAGGTTGGAGTCATGTCTATTCATTAGGCGCATGGGTTTTAATCTCGGTATTTAGTATTCTGGTTTGTTTCTTTTTAACTACTCTGGCAATCCGAGTCAGTAGTATTTTGATGGGTATATTTTGTGGTTTCGTATACTTTTCCGCGATGTTTGTGTTTGTAAATAGCGGTGATAAGTTCACTGCAATTCTCCTTCCATGGTTTCTTATGGGATTGGTGATATCGATAATATTTTGGGAAATATGCGTACGGTATCGACGCTTAGCCATTGGGCGTGTGCTTATTACTATCTTAATGGCAGTTGTACTGTTATTCCCCATCAAAGGTATACGTGAAGGATCAGCTAATCTTATTTGGAATGGAAATGATAATCAACTACAAGGAGTAGCAGATACCTATAGTTATAACTTTGTGTATCGTATCACCGGCCAAGAATATGATAATCATAAATTCGTCTTTGAGGATAGCGCAACCGGTTTTCAACGCATACACCAATTCTCAAAACCGACCATACCTGTTGTTATTAACGACGATGGTACCAGAGTGCTACTTATGCAAGAAAGCAGGGGTGAGCTATATGTGCATTTGCTCTGCTGGGAACCGCAGAATGACATAGTTACGAAAATTGCTGATGCACCGCTACGTTGGTTTGACTTTAGAAACAATGAATACGGATACAGGCGCAGAACAACATACAATAATAACCGTGTATATTTAGAATTTAATTCTCTCATGACCCGTGGTGGGCAATTTGATGAAATGATGGTAGAAAAGATGAAGAGAGACAATCCATCGAATGGAATGTTTAATGACAATAATGGTATAGAAAGTCAAGGTGGTGGCAGAGATATTTGGATGATAGACATGAAACTTGGCAGAGCCAAGTTGGTAACAGGAAATCAGAAAGATTACCTACGGACTGTGATATGGGAAGAAAGCCAGGCAAGTTGTCTCATTGGAATGAGTAGATATGTCGTTTCATTTCCCTCTATGGACGTTGCAAAGAGTGAATTGCCAATTAGGAGGACGCCACAATGATGAGATTATTATGGAAAGAGATACGGGAACGTGGCTGGGCGCATTTGATTTGGGCATTGGCGATAATATTCGTCACGGTTTTCCGCCCAGCAACTAGTTTTTTTGGGCAGAAGCTACTCTTTCGTCTGTACTCTGATGTTGCTGTAATTGCATTGCCTGCATTTTTAGCATTAATTGCGGGCAGTTGTGCTTATAATAGCGAATTGGTTAAAGATCGTGCATCTTTCGTGTTCGCACGTCCTGTAGCCTGGTGGATGATGTTGCTGGCTAAGATTATTCCTGGGATTATAGTTTTACTCATCACCCCGCTGATATCAGTATCACTATATTATGCATTCGGTCCAGAAGTTTACCGTTCATATATGACCGCTAATAATGTCATCTCGGGTATATGGCAAATAATATGGCCAAGTGCCCTTGTCTATCTATTGAGTTGCCTTTGTGCTCCAGTGCTATCCGGCTACGCTGGGGGAGCATTTACTATTGGTGCTGTTGGGATTATCTCAAGTATAGTTTCCGGCATATTACTCGTAATATTACCTGATCGTTGTTTCACCTACTTTACGAACAATGAAATAATGAGCGCGAATATTGCAATAGTATTTGGGGCACTCGCTGGAGGAATAATATTGACACGTTTTGCCGTGCGCCTGGATGTACGCGAGCGGATGTTGCGGTTTTTACGCATTATTGCCATGTTACTAGCAATTGGACTATTAATAGGATGCCTAATTCCTGATGATTGGAGAATTCCTTCACCAGAAACAGCGCCACAAACAACGCATAAAGCAAGTGACTTGGAGGTTGTGGATTGGAGTGCTAGCCCCGGTGGAAAGAACGCATTAGTAAGGTACGGAGTTCATCATGGGAGTAATGGTTCCTCTATTGAAAAAAGTCAAATAATCGATCTTACTAGTGGCAATGTTGTAATGCCATATCCACAGGAATTGCTCAAACAAGGATTCTTTTTTTGGGGTTCTGATGATATCGGATATATCTCTCATTGGATCGATGATGATATAAAGTTAGTCAATATTTTTCAAATATCTAGCAATAAACAAATTAAGATGACGATTAAGCGGTGGGATAGTATCTCATTTTCACTTGACAGCAAATACTTGCTGCTTCATAGATACCCCATCAATTCAATAGGAGAGGTGATCGATTCCAGCAAGGGGAAACAGGTTACCACGTGCTTTTCATTCCCGGAGATGAAAGAGATAACGACCTTTGGGATGAATTATCATAACCGTGTTGGAGTTCATTGGTTAGACGAGAACACATTTGCCTACCTGGACACCAACAACAAGCCGCAGACGATCAAACTGCCGGAGTGACGAGTTCTGAACAACTTGCGTTAGGGAAGTAGTTCCAGGAACAGTTCAATATTTTCAGCCTTGGGTCGACCTAACCCCCCGACCCTCTTCCCGGCGCGGGAAGGGGGAGGATGAGCGTTTTTTAATGGAAAATCATTGAATCAGCTCCCCTTCCCTCGTCGTAGATCATGAGCTTGCCGAATGGTAGGGAAGGGGCTGGGGGTTAGATCAAACCTACGCATTCACATTTTGACGCCCATGCTACGTCAGCGCCCTTCAGGGTGCTTGCAGTTGCTAGCCACGACCTTCAGGGCGTGGTAGAGAGTGGCAATTTCGAAGATTAATGGCGGAGAGGGCGGGATTCGAACCCGCGAACAGTTTAACCCGTTACACGATTTCCAGTCGTGCTCCATAGACCAGACTCGGACACCTCTCCACACGTTGCCGGGCATTATACCGACAACAAATAATACCACGCCCGCCTATTGGCGTCAAACTATATCATCGCTCCATTCGGCAAAACGCTCATCATGAGCAAGCGGCTGAAAGAGGGGATCCATTAGCATAGCAGGGACTTGATAGTCTGCCGCTGGTGTGCGAAACAGATGACCAAAGGCGGCGTTGATCTTCCCGCGTTGTGCGCAGAGGGCGGCGTTGAGGAAGCAGTCCCAATATTGCCCCTTCACGCTTGAATGCATTCCCTTGATGAGCTTACCGGCGACGTCCAGTTCGCCCAGGCGCAGGTGGCAGAGGATCAGCTCAGCGTAGGCATCCCGATGCTTCGGGATTATGCGTAATGTCTCGCGTAGCATCGCCCGCGCATCGGCATAGCGGTGGAGGTGATAGAGGAATATCTGCGCCATCTGCATATACGGGTTAGCATCATCCGGGGTGAGGGTGAGCAACTGGTCAAAACAATCCAACGCTTCGGCGAAGAGTTCGCGCCCGGCGAAGGCTATGCCGCGGTACATCAGCAGCTCGCTGTCGTCGGGGAAAGAGCGCAGGGCGCGCTCAGTGGCGATAATCACCCCTTCGTCATTCGCTTCCATCTGGTAGACAATGCTCAGCGTGTGCCAGGCGATGCCGATCTCCGGTTCGCGTTGCACCGCCGCTTCAATAGCGACGCGGGCATCAGCAATCTCGTTTATCTGCAGCAACAGCAGGCCGCGCGCGTAGAGGAGCACAGCGCAGGGCGGCTCGTCTTCACCTTTGTCGATCAGCATCTCGTCCACGCATTCCAGCGCATATGGAACTCGCCCGCACCATTGTGCCACCTCGGCCAGGTTCACCACGGTATCGATGAAGTCATGGTCGTATTGCAGTGCCTTCAGGTAGTCATCGACAGCTTTATCCTGTTTCTCTAGGTGTTCATTGATCATGCCGCGGGTGAAGTAGTTGATGGCCTCGTCCGGCTCGCGCGCGATGGCCAGGTTAATGGTGTAGAGGGCTTCCTCATGTTGCAGCAGCGCATCGAGAGTACAGGCGCGGTTATGCAGCAGATTTTGCGTCTGCCCTTCTAGCGCCTCCAATTTCTCCCAGAGCTCAGCCGCCGCCTCATGGTTACCCTGGTATGAGAGGCAGGCACCCTGCAGACGCACGATGTCGGCATCCTGCGGGTTGGTTTTTATCAGTGGATTGGCCAGATTCAGCGCGTCGGCATAACGGCCGCAATCGCATAAATCCATCGCTAGCAGCAGACGGTTTTCCTCGTCTTCTGGATGATGCAGCAGCAGATCTTCGCGCACGCGCACTGCTTCTTCAATTCGGTTGAGCCGCTCCAGAATCTCCGCATAGACGGCGATAGCGCCAGCATCGTGTTTGTCCAGCGTCAGCGCACGCTCAATCGTCACCAGTGCATCCTGGGGGAAATCGAGTAACGCGAGGTGCCAGGCAGCATCAATCTGGATATCCAGATCATCAGCGTGCTGGTCGGCGGCGCTCAATAATAGTTCTACCGCCTCATCAACTTTGTCTAGTTGCCCAAGCGCTACCCCCCGGTAGAGGGTGGCCCAGGCGTGGCGGGGTGCCAGTTTTCCGGCGCGATCTAAGAGACTCAAGGCTTCGATGGGACGCTTGTCTTGCAACAGCGCCTCCGCCTGCGATAATATTTCCTCAATATCTGGGTCAAACAGTGACATATGCTCCCTGTGGTACACCCGCCCCAAGCGGGGTATAACCAGCTACATTATACCGCACAAGGGGAGAAAAGAGGAAATAATTACGGTTGGAGTATCGGTTTTTTATGCACGTTCTGTTCGCCCAGCCGTGAACTACTGGGCTAATGAAATGCTACGACATCATTTTAGCCGAAATAATGAAGCGCACTTCATTACTGGTTCCTTTGTAGGTCTGTAGCCGGAACTAAGTCCCGGCTACAGACCTAAAGACCTAAAGACCTAAGCACAACCACCGCATTATTCCCCCCGATACCGCTGCTGATGCTCACTGCCGTGCGTGCCTGATATTGGCGGGCGCAGCCGGGGACGTAGTCAAGGTCGCATTCGGGGTCGGGTTGCTCGTGGTTGAGGGTGGGGGGGATAATGCCGTCGCGGCAGGCGCAGAGGGTGGCTATTGCCTCCACGCTGCCGGCGGCGGCCATCATGTGCCCGGTGGCGGGCTTGATGCTGCTCATGGGTATCTGGTAAGCACGCGCGCCGAGGACGGTCTTCACCGCCTTGGTTTCGGTTACATCGAAGTAGGCGGTGCCGGTGCCGTGGGCGTTCACATAGTCTACTTCTTCGGGTGCCACATCCGCGTCCAGCAGCGCGGCACGCAGCGCGGCGACTATCCCCTCGCCTTCCTTGTCCGGTGCAGTCAGGTGGTAGCTGGTGTTGTTCACCGCATAGCCCAGCACCTCGCCGTAGATAGTAGCGCCGCGAGCCTGCGCGTGCTCATATTCTTCCAGTAGTAATGCCCCGGCACCCTCGCCGAAGATGGTACCGCTGCGGCGGGTGTCGAAGGGGCGCAGGATATCGGCGGTGATGGTGCGCAGGATGGACA
>JBBRXO010000084.1:0-11936 GCA_038248345.1 Armatimonadota bacterium
CCCACAAAAAATCCCGGATGATTGTTTCTTATTTACTACAAATGTACCATTCTGTAGTATTTATTTCACACCGGAGTTTTTCAATCTGCTATAGTTCTCCTTGACCCGAACTCATGCGGTATAATTTTGCAAAAGGAGAAAAGAGTATGGGAAAGAATTCCTTGTTTAGCGCGGCGATAGTATCCGCGTTGTTGCTGTCAGGCGCTGTCAGCGCAGCTTTTGGACAGACGTATGGGGGTGACCGCTGGTAAAGAGGCCAATGAAGCGGCATAGCCCATAATGTCCATGGTGAAATACTACGATGCCAGTGTGTACACCCTGGCTGGCATGATACTTTGTCGCTACGATGCCACTACGCTGATGCAAAAGGGTATTGTGATGCTGCAGCCCCCAACATCGGCGGTGACACTTAAACTTAGTCTGCGCCAGGCGCGACGGCTAAAAGGTAGAGTTGCCACATGGCTTACCACGGTATCTACCCGGCAAGCACGGCAGCCCAATGTCTTATATTCTACTAGATTAACGAGAGTCGGTGCTTGCCGACTCCTATCTCTGCGGGCAAAAACAGCTTGCATAATCACGCTGATGCGACATATGCATCAGCGTGATTTGCCCCTTTTCTTTCAGCTTCGACAATAATGACGTGTGTCGCGCATCAGTCGAAAAATAGGGCGGCGCAATTGGCACCCGGGGCGGATGAGCCCATGCCGCCGACGGTTTGCTGAATGGTGAGAACCACGTTCCCGACGAAGCGGAATTGCACCACGGCGCCGCCCTGGCTGCCGTCGAATTCCACGGTGACGGGCGTGGCCTTGCCGTCAGCGTCGCGCAGTTGCAGGCGTTCCTTGGCACCAACACCCTTGCTTGGGGTAAAAACGGTTAGCAGGTGCGGGGCAGCGTCGGTAACGGAGATATTCCAACTCACGCCGGGGTAGGTATTCGGCTGGCCGGGCGTGCCGCTGTTGCTGTTGACAGAGCCGAAACGGACGTGCCCACCTGCATCGCGACCGGGCACGACCGTGTCCTTGTCTTTCCTAAGATCAAAGCGCATGTTCTCCGTGTCATCGCCATACCAGAAGCCGTCACCGGCGGTGAAGGTATCCACGAAGGGGGCCAGGATGCGACGGTACGGCTGTGCGGCGGAGTAGCCGCCATGCCGAAAGAGGACGTAGCCGTGCGTGCCGATGGCATCTACGGGAAGGCTCCCCTGCCCATTCCACGTTAGGCGCGTCGCCGGCAACGTCAACTCCGTCGCGGGGACGCTGGTATCCAAGGTGAGCACGCCTCCCGTCTGCTGCAGCACACCGGCCAGCATGAGCGGCGCGACGGACGCGGTGAAGGTCGCCATGACGGGTTTCTCTGGCTCGGATGTGGTGACGGAGATGGTATAGCGCGTGCCCGGCGTCGCGGTCGCCGGCGCAGTCAAATAGATCCGCCACTGCTCGTCGCCAAGTGACGCGACGCTGACAATGGCGGTGTCAGGAGTCGCGACAGCGCTACAACGTTTCGCCGAAGTAGAGAAATTCAGGACCACAGTACGGCCGGAGAAGAGCTCTTGATCCGGCAGGTGCGGGAAAAGCAACGCTGGGGATTGAATACCCGGGAAATGGAGCGCCGGAGCGCCGGTGGCGCGCAAGCCGGTGGTCACGCTACTGGGGCCGGCCCATTGCGACTCGCCCAGCGCGTCGAGGCGCGACAGCCAGTAGTACCAGGTGCCGGTGCCGGGCTGGTCGCTAGTAATCGTGCCCTGCCGTACCGTTTTCAGCAGCTTGGCCGCCGCGGCATCCGGGGTCGCGGCACGGTAGAGTTTATACCCCAGGTCGCCGGGCTGCGCCACCCAGCTCAGCGTGACGGCGTCATTCGCGCTGCCCCACGCTGCCGGCTGCATTATTCGCGGGTCGGTGCCGGGCGCGTCGTCCGGCTGCCAGGCGATACGGTGCACCGTGCCTGCTTTGTCGGTGGTGAAGATGGCGGCATTAAAGCGCACCGGGCCGGTGAAGTCGCTGCGCGTCTCGGTGCGTTCCTTGATATAGTGGTTGCCGCCATCCGTCCAGCGTTTATAGGTGACGGGTGTCGCGGTTGTCAGTTCGGGGAAGAGCGCGAGTGGAATTTCGGCTTCCAGGCGGAAGCCCTGCCCATCCATGCGCTCGATTACGGCGACTTTGGCGCCAGGAATCGGTGTCAGCCCGCGGGAGAAATCCAACGCATCCGCCAGCGGTTTCCCGTAGAGCGTTCCCTCGTTACCCATGCTTAACAACTCCGTGCCGGGTGGCAACGGCGGACTAGCTGGACGGCAGGCGAGCGCGACGCCTGTCAGTCGTCCCGCAGCATCGCGCTGGGCGGTGAGTAGTACGCGCGTGTCGCCGGCGATGGGCGCACGGCGATCCGCCGGGGTGAGCGGCCCGAGCAGCAGTTCGACGCCGTCCGTGGTGCCGTAGGCCTCCGCCGCCTTGCCCGCCGGCGCGGGATGGAAGCCACCCGGCTGCACCACATCAACGAAGCAGTGCAGGAAACCGGCGTCGCGCCGCAATCGCACGTCGCCAACAACCTGCTTGTCTGCGCGGATGGTCAACGCGTCGTAATTACGCGGAAACCATTCCCAATCCTCGCCATCAACGCCGTTGAAGCGCCCATTGGAGCATTCCCAGGTGGCGTAGGGGATCTTCGCCGCCCCCTCCAGCGGGGTGGTACGCGGCAGCGACGAAACGAGGGTGATGTCGCCACCGAGTCGGGTAATCTCTTTCGGCGCCACGCCGACGACTTCGCGCACTTGGAGGGATTCACTGGCGCCGCAGAAGAGCAGGTACTTCCCGTTCGCCGGGTCCTTGACGAATTGCCCTGAGAAGCTTTCCGCGGAGACGTAGCTGTCGTCGCTCCATTTCGGACGCCCGCGCTCATCGGTCAGTAGCCAGCCCAGCGTCAGGCCGTCGGTGGTGTAGGCCACGTACTGGTTGGCGACGTCGCACACCACCAGCACGCCGTCCGCCATGCCGCAGATGTTGTACGTGAAGGTCAAGTCACCTGGCGTAACGTTGGTGGCGTCATGATGGCCAGCCCACCAGATCAGCTTGCCGTCTTTTACCTTGAGCAGCTTGTTTTCCGAGGCGCGATCCCAGAACGCGCGCCCTTGCCCATTGCCAATATTGGCCAGGTAGTAGACCGCGCCTTCCTCCGGCGCTGGCCAGACGGCGACTTCGCTGTTGCCTGTCAGTTCAGCGAGCCAGCCCGGCAGGGGAGTCATTGAATACGGGGTATAGACGCCGCCTTCGTAATCCGGCACGCCGCGCGCGTCGATGCGAGCAGGTTTCAGCGCGCCCTGCCGCCCGTAGAGCGTCAGGGCGCGGTCCATCCTGCGCCACCCGCCATCGGGGGCGTTGTTAGCGCTCATTTCTTCCGGCTGCACACGGCCATCGCCATTGCGGTCGCACCAGAATTTTCCTCCCGACGGTTGTTGGCCGGCGGGTACCCAGCGTTCCTGCTCCCACACCCACAGAGCGCCTGGCTGCCCGCGCGTATAGGTGGTCTCAGCGTCGATCCAGAAATAGCGCTTATTGTTGGCGCCGGTGAAGGTGATGCCTTGCGCGAACGACGGGGCGGAGGGGCCGATCATTAAGTCCGGGGTGGCCGCCTTCTCGCTACCGGACTGGCTCATATAGAAGATCGATTCGATATTCCAATCGGCGTCGCGCCACTGGTGAGTGGTGGCAAAACGCAGGCGCGACTTGATCCATGACTCCTTGAGGTGATAATAGACACTAGTGGGATCGTCGAGATTGATGACCATGCCCGACGAACAGTAGACCGGGCCACAATAATCGCGCACCCAGGTGCCGGCGGTCGTGATGCAGCCGATGCGGCGTGGCGCCGTCCAGCCGATTTCGACGAACCAGAGCTGTCCCCGGGCATCGAGCGCCAGGTCGACGATATTACGGAACGCCAGCGGGTCGTATTTCGACACGGAGGTGGCGCGCCCGCCCGGTGTGCCGTAGGTGAGCAATGCCTTGCCGTCGGCGGACCACTGGGTAATCTGCTGTTTTGCGCCGCCTTCCGCTACGTAGATCAGGCCAGCAGCATCGCAGGTGAGCGCAGCGGGTGATGTCAGACCTGTCAATACCGGCGTCACCACACGCGTGGTCAGGTCAATGCGCACCACGTCATTGCCGGAGATGGCGAGCAAGTGGGTGGCGTCGACGCGGCACAGGCGACCCGGGCGCGGCAGCGGCAGATCGGCCTCCGCCACACCAGTGGCAACATCGAACACCACCAGTTTGTCCTCGTTGGAAACGCAGATATACGCCTTCCCACCGACCACCGCTAACCCGTTGAAGCCACGATTCGGATCGCCCAGCAAAATGCGCGCGCCAGCGGTGCCCATGGGCATATCCTGCCCGGTGGCGGCATCCATGCACACCAGCGAAAATTGCGGGTATCCGGCGATCATATAGGCGCGGTCACCCGCAACGGTGATGGCGGTGCCGGCGCCGTATCCGCCAAGTGAGCGCGTCCACAGCACGTCGCCACTTTCGGTAACTTTGCGCAGCCCATGCTCGCCTTCCTCGCCGGAGTGCAGCAGGTAGATGCCCCCGGCGTCGGCGGCGACGGCCGACGGGCCGCCGTGAATGCCGCCGATGGACCCCTTTCTATCAGCACTGGGGAAAGGCGGACGGCCGGAATTGCCGGCGGAACCGTAGTACAAACTACGCACGCCATTGAAATAGCCCAGGCGCCAATGGTACGCGCCGGCGGGCAACGGCATGTCGCGGTAGCCACGGCCATTCCAGTAGATCGTATGTGTGCCAGAGCTCATCGCGGCGGCGCGCAACGGCTCAGCTACAATGGCTCCCTGCGCGTCGGTGATAACCAGGCTGACCTTGCAGGCGCGCGGCAGCGTGAAGGTGATGGGCACGGGCTGCAGTCCAAGCGGATCGACGATGGTGGTCGCTTGTTGCATCTCTTCGTCCTCCGGCTGCGGGCCGGGATCAGCGGCAAAGAGGCGCGCCGTGCCCCAGAAGTCGGGATAAAGATGCGCCTCCGTCGGCAGGTCCACCGTGCAGGCGGGGCCGTTGCCGCGGCTGTGCCACCAGGCGGTGGCGATGTTTTTCGTACCGGCGGGGTCGGAGAATATCACCTGGGCATCGAAGGGAAACTCCAACCCGTCGACCGGCTGATAGCCGAGCACGCGCCAGGGGATGGCCACCCCGGCGGTATAACCATCATCGGTCTGGGTAAAGGCGGCGCGGGCTTGCGGCAGCGCGGCGACGTAGTCCATCACGTAAGTCGAAACGGGGGAGGCGAAGGTATAGGGCTTCTTATTGGCGGACGTGGGGCGATATTCGACGACTATCGGCTTGCCGCCCAGATTGGCCGCCATGATGCGCTGTTGCTGCCCATGTCCATCGAACGGGCCAAAGAAGAAGCTTACCGCGTCGCCGCCCTTGAGCATCATCGCCGGGTCGAAGGGGCTGGCGCTGTTTTTCAACGGGCTGTCGTCATGCACACGCACCAGCAGGTACAGGTTCGTCATGTCATAGCACGCCGTCCAGCGCGCGGACTCCCCGCCCGAGGTTGCCATTTGCTGTACTGCGCTGATGACCGGCCATTGTGCCGGTTGTTCGAGCGGTACGGGCTTCGCAACCTTAACTACGACTGCCGGCGCGGCGTAAAGCACGGCCATAGCGAGTAAACAACCGAACGCAAAGAGCATTCGCGCGAGTTGGCGATATATCATGATTCAATCCCCCAATGACGACTATTTCCACTGATTAGAGCGGAACGGGAAGGCGGGTAGGCCTTCCTTGTTGTAGAGGCTGCACGCCGGGAAATCAGCCCAGGCGTAGCGCACGTCAGCGCGCAGCACGGCGGTCGAAAAGAGCAGAATCAACAGAGTTCGGGTCAGCTTCGTACGCATAATCTGTCTTCTTGTCAGTCGCCTAAAAGTATCATATCGTGGGTAAAACGCTCTTCGAAGTATCTGTGATGCTCAAAAAAACAATATTCGACTATCTTATTCGTGTAATATACCGCTAACGATGGATTTTTACAATAGTAATTGCGACCGAAAATTGACTTTGCGGACGCTTTGCCCATTGGTTTTTACTGAACCCCCAGCCCCTTCCCAGCGCGGGAAGGGGCTGGGGGGGTAGGTAGACCAAGGCTAACGCCAGCTACTCTGTCAGTTTTTCATCCCCAAGTAATGAAGCTCGCTTCATTACTGACTCCTTCTCATTCCTCCTAACGTTCGCAGCGCAGCCAGCACCCCGTGCCCGCGGGAATCTCGAGCGCCACCCGGCAACCTCCGTTACCATCAAGGACAGTCACCGGAAGATCGCGCTCGGCGAGCACGTCGTACACTGTGACATACTTCTCCGCAAACACGCGCAAGGTGGTAATAACGGCGCCAGTATTGGTATTGATGAGATAGTAGTAGTCAACCGGCCCGGAATGGCGTTGCACAGCCATGACATCGGCACACTCCCAGGATCGCTGTCAATCTTGCATCACTGCCTGCACGAGGAAGGATTTCCAGGTCGGTATCCTGGAAATTATAGTGATCTTCCGGCAGATACACCGGACCCGCGCCTGGCCGCACGGCGGTGAAGCTGCAAGCCTTGATATCCGTCAGGTAGCGCGAAATATCCGCCTTGGTTGTTTCCTCGGTAAGTCATACATATGGAGCCATGGGCATCAATTTTTTACGATTCTGTAATAGTCATTGATTTACCTCGCCGAGTATCTTATTCGTGGAATTTATAGCAAATGATATATTTCTCCCATAATAGTAGTGACCTCTTGAAAAAATACTCTTATGGGCACAGGCGTATCGTGACGATCTGCCACGGCGCCATCACGACCGTCACGGTGCCGTGTTGCACAGGCAGTGTCTCGCCGTCATCTTCCAGCAAGTTGCACCGATACGCGCTGGCGCAGGGACAGGGCGGGCGTAAGGTGATAGTTTCCGCACTACCCGCGCATTCTACCAGGCGGAGAATAAGGCCGCGCCCGTCTTCCGCGGTCTTTAGCGCCGTCAACTGCGTGTGCTGTGCAGTGATTTCCCAGGTTGGGAGTGGGGCGTCAAGCGCGCCGGGCTGTGCGGTCAGGCCGCTATTGAAGAGCGCAGCAAGCCGCGCCGTGTCATTGTCACGCCAATCGCCGGGGCACATGCAAAGCGCGTGGCGGAAGTGGTGGCTCCCGTGGTCAGTCATCCCCTGGTAGTTGTGGGCCACGTAAGATTCAGGATCTAAGAGGCAGTAGGGGATCTCCGGGCTGCGCAGCAGGCTGACCAGCACGGTGCCGTCCTCGACGCGGTAGCTGGGTGTGCCCTGATTGAAGACGGCGAAGGTGTAGTCGGGCGCTTGAATCCCCGCCCAGTGGATGGCCGGCCAATCGCCACCCGCACTGCCGCCATGCGTCTTCTCGCCTTCGTAGCGGTCGCGCTCGAGCGTACCATAGGGGATATCATACACCCCGCGGTCAAGCGTCGTGGTTGAGGGAAAGGCCATGCGCAGCCGTCGGCTGTGTGTGTACCACTCCACGTCCGTCTCTACCTCCAGCCAGGGCAGGCCCGCGCGCAGGATGAAACGTTGTTCCCAGGTGAGCAGTGTCACCTGCGGGTCGGCGCAGAAGTGCATGTCATCGTTGGATGGGTGGTGGCCCGCATAGGTGATCACCACGCTGTCGCCGCGGCGCTCGATTCCGCGCAATTTTGTATATGGCACCAGCATTTCGCGCGTGCGGTCCAGCGAGCGCGTGGTCCAGGGGTCGCCGATGTCATGCTCCAGGATGAGCGCGCCGACCGGGTAGTTCCGGGTGCCGACGACCTCACCCAGGCCATCAATGGTGATGCAGGTCAGGCCGTGCTCGCCCGCTTCCACGGTGAATTGCCCGCAGGTGACGGTTGATACATCCAGTGCTTCAGTACAGAAGGGCGCCTCGGAGAGTGTGAAGGTGCGCGCACCGAGGTGGGGCACATCCGCCGCCAGGAAGGTGACGACGCCTGGCCCGCAGTCATACACCGGCACCGGTACGCCGTCGGCGGTCACCGCTGCGCCAGCCCATGCTGCGGGGATCGTTACCCGCACCGGCGCGGAGGCCGTGGCATACGTGTGGTTGAAGATCGTCACCGTGTCCGGCATCGCGACGAGCGTTCTTGCGCACGCCGCCGCGCTCACCTCCGCAATGTCGCGCGTCAGGTCATGGTGCATGTCGCGCAATTCGTCATAGGACTGGTCGCAATGCGAGGAGGTGATGGCATCGTGGAAGGCCGAGAAGGTCATTCGGCGCCAGGCATCGCGCAGCATATCGTGCGCCGCGCCGCCATGTAGCAGCGCATCCCAGCATTCGGCAGCCAATAGGGCATGCTCCAGCGTGCGATGCCCCTGCTTGATTTTGATGCGCGAGACATAACACCCGCTCTGGCTGGGATTGTTCTCCACCTTCGAGCTGATCAACTCCACCGGTGGGTCATCCACCTGCGCCAGGTAGTTGGCGATATACGGCCGCAGTGCGCGATACGTGCCTTGTTGTACGTGGATGTCCGGATGCGCGGCACTGAAGGTCGCGATTGCCTCGGTCACATGCAGTCCGGGCAGTAATTCTTCGCCCCAGAGCATGATGACGCCCACTTCACCCGGCAGGCGCTCCTGCGGCAGGTGGATTAATTCCGCCCGTTTGCCATACTGGAAGCCCCACTGCTCGCACTCCGGGCAACCGTACCCCTGGCAGGCGGGGCACGGCGCATGCTTGCGGTAGAAATCAGTCGTGCCTTGTCGATGCTCCAGGAGCGAGACGCCGCCAAAAGGCGCCGAGGCCATATCTACGGAGAAGAAAAGCGAGGTGCCATCCAACCCGCGCCAGTAGGGAGCGTCCGGTATGTTGTAGCTGATGGCAGGCAACCAGGTGAAGCCGCTTTGGCGGAAGATCTGCGGCATCTGCGCGCTGGAGCCGAAGCCGTCGCTGTGCCAACCGGTGGTGGGCCGCGCGCCCAGCGTTTCCTCCGCCCACCACGTACTCAGCGCCAGGTTGCGCGCCAGCAACTCGCCATGGATCATGTTGGCATCCACGATATTCTCACCCGACCCGAGCAGCTCAAAGCGCCCTTCACGGGTGAGCTGGCGCAGCGTCTCCGTGTGCTCTGGATGGCGTTCGAGATAATGTCGTAGCACCCAGGAGCATTCCACAAGAAAGCAGCTCTCCCCATCGGCGCAGGTGGCAATCGCATCGCTAATCCAGCGCTCTTCGATGGCGCGATAGGAGACAAACCGCCGTCCCGTGTCGATGAAATCGCGGTCCCAGCAGCGCCGCCAGGTGGGG
Organism: Armatimonadota bacterium; assembly: GCA_038248345.1. Classification (GTDB taxonomy): domain Bacteria; phylum Armatimonadota; class Hebobacteria; order CAIYQO01; family CAIYQO01; genus CAIYQO01. The sequence continues at coordinate 9,310 of JBBRXO010000084.1, forward strand.
TCAAAGTGATTAAAGCGTAAAACAAACCAAGGTTGTGATGTTGACATATTACTCCTAACTCGGCCAAGCCGGAACCAAATTCAATATGCGGTGATACGGTTAATTACCATTCAATCGGAATAATAACATAGTACCGGGTTTCGCACTACCTATTACCCATAAGGATTTTGGACAGCAAAATCCTGATATTGATGACCAAATGGTCATCTTTTCGAGGAATATTGGGCAATATTTATCCTATAATCAAGCTCATCACTATCTAGTTCGCCATTCGCCGGTATGGCTCCTGCTCTTAAACAATAGTGTGTATCTCGTTCGAGTGATATTTGAGGCTAATTTTTGGGACAAAACGGACTTATGGGTAATAGACAGGGTGAAGCCCGGGGTAATGCAACTTACTCGTCCACGCAATCGAAAGGTTATTATTTGGAAAGGATTGATTGGGAAATTGTAAGTGATTTTCCAGTGCCAGCTAGAAAGGTAGCTGCTGCCGTGCAACGTATTCGTAAAGCGGTTCTATCAGTTTTCACTCGTCACCCTGCCGACCATGTGCGTCACCGCGTCTCTATCATCTAATAATGCGACGACGCGTGAAAGACTTGATCCCAACGTTGGGCCATAGCGGTGTTTGATGCTCCGGTGGTATAGCTCGACGCTATTGTTTCAAAATTACGACAAATTTAACAAAGATGCAACAACAACGCTATTGACCGATGAAATTATGGGGGTTATGCTTGATATAGAAAAATATCTACCAACTGTTAGATTCGGATCAGAAATATTGATGGTAGCTACTTTTAGCATCAAAGGGAGGATGTTATTATGTTACGACAGGCCAACGAATACAAAAGCCTCAGTCTCCACGCACGCGATGGCGATATCGGCAAAATCATGGAATTCTACTTCGATGACAAGTTTTGGACGGTGCGCTATCTAGCCGTAGATACTGGAAATTGGTTAAGCGGGAGGCAAGTTTTGATTTTACCTCAATCCTTGCATCCTGCAAATGAAGCGGAGCAAGTCCTGCCAGTGGACTTGACGAAAAAGCAGATTGAAGACAGTCCATCATTGGCCAGCGACCAACCGGTATCCCGCCAGTATGAGATTTTGAATTCAAATTATTTTGGATACCCTTATTACGGGTATGGTCTGAATCCGTGGACCGCTAATCCTTCATACACAGTAGCCGTCAAGGAAGTACCATCTAAAGAAGGTGACAGCCATAAGGAGGAGTGGGATCCCAATCTACGGAGCACGAATGATGTGACCGGCCATCACATTCAGGCTTTAGATGGGGAGATCGGGCATGTTGAAGATTTTATCATCGATGAAATAACCTGGTCGATTCGGTATCTAGTCGTGGATACGAGAAATTGGTGGCACGGTAAGCACGTGCTGATTTCACCGCAATGGATTGAACGAGTTAGTTGGGAAGAGAAGAAAGTCTTCGTAAATCTGTCGCGCGACATTATTAAGCAGTCGCCGGAATATACACGCGCATCTCTCAATCGAGACTACGAAACCGCGCTACACCAGCATTACAATCGACAGGGGTACTGGGTCGACGAACCGGTAATTGATGGACCAGCCGTTGTCCGTGACGACAAGAAAAGCGGCATGGAACTTTGAGAAATCGGAGCAATCCCTACAATGCCGCTTATAACTGAGGCAGTGATAGCGACAAGGGAAATATGACGCTACTCCGCAGAGCAATGTGCCAGATGATACTGGACTAGTAAAAACGTAGCAGTGAGTAGCGCAGAAGGCGCGGGAATGAAAATATCTCCTTTGGCCGGGAAACCTGCCAAACCATCGATGCTGGTAAACGTACCAAAACTTGTTACGGCTTAACTACACGGAGGTTCCCGAGCCGTCGGTGCCCAGGCAAAGGGTCGCATTCGGCACTTCTGGGCATCGCGGTTCTGCGTTTGATAAGACCTTCAACGAATGGCACGTCCTGGCCATCAGTCAGGCCATTCGCCAGTACCGTAAGCTTGGGGGCATTGATGGCCCGTTGTTTCTGGGCATTGACACGCAAGCACTATCTGAACCGGCAGGAGCTAGTGCGCTCGAAGTGCTGGCGGCTACTAGGGAACAAAAGAAACTATTGGCAAAACTCTCCCCGCAGCAGGTTACGCTCACCGAACTGGCGGGGGAAAGAATCCAAGCTGTCCTCACCAGGGCGCCGGGAAATGACGCGCCCATCGGCGGAGTGAAAGTCATCGCTGAAAGTGGATGGTTCGCGGCGCGTCCGTCAGGGACCGAGGATATCTACAAAATTTATGGAGAAAGCTTCCGAGGAGTGGATCACCTGCACCGCATCCTTGAGGAAGCCCAGACGATAGTTAACGACGCTCTTGCGGCAGGGGCTACGCCGGAATAAGAGATGAGGAACGAAGTGCGCTTTTTTTGGAGATGAAAATTTTATGGAGCGGAATATCTTAGCCTTATCGTGAACGGCTGGGCGAAAGGCTGGCGGGTTTGAATACTCTAAACCAGCCTTGAAGTTTGGAACATGGAACTTTTTCGTAGTAGGAGGAAAACATGTCTATTCAACTCAGTGAGGAAAACGGCGGAAAAATACTCGTCGTTCACGTCAGCGATAAGCTGATAGCGGCGGATTACGA
>JBBRXO010000085.1:0-11891 GCA_038248345.1 Armatimonadota bacterium
GATCAGTTGCGCTGCTGCCGACCGATGTACCATACCAAGCAAAAACTGTGTTATCAAGGGATGAAAACTGGTCTCCATCTCATCAATAATCAAGATGCGATTGTTCTTGACGACCTCATACCATGTGCCAATGAGAGCGAACAGTCGCTGTGTTCCCAGTGATTCTTCCTTCAAGTCGAAGGTTGTTTCACTACCATCGCTCATACGATGGACGGTCTTAATATGGGGAGATTTCACACCTGCAGAATACCCCGGGGAATTCTCCCTGACATACTCCCCAATGCGCAACTTATTTTCATTGGAAAACCCCGCCCATGCATCACTTTCATATAGACTATTCTTTTCAAAAAACACCTGACTGATGCCGATATCAGCTACTTGAACGAATTCATTCAGTTTCTCGATGAATCCATCTTCTTCCATCATTTTTTTCGTAGTTTCGTGAAAATCTATAGTTGAGCGACTTGCTATCGTACTGACATTATCCTTAAACCAGTCAAAGGCGACCTTTGTCATTGGGTGATTAAACTGCGCTACAACGGATAAAAACAAGGCGTTAGGTCGCGTCAGCTGGGCAATCTTTTCCTTATCACCCTTCCAGCTGTCTCCATATTCAATGCCATTATCCAGCGAACGCCGGAAGAGTAGCCGTGGTTTCCGTTTCGTCGCCGTCAGCCATTCCTCATGCACGTGCGTGCCATCGGCAGTGAAGCCATACACATAGCGCTCACTGCCGATCATGAAGACCACTTCAAATTCGCTGGGTTGGGTTGCGGTTTGGGCATCGAGCTTGAAGGGGGTGACGTCAATCGGATCACCCTCCTGGCTCTTACTCGCTGACGTACGCACAAACCTTTCCATGAAAATCAGCGCGTTTATCAGATTTGATTTCCCCGAAGCATTGGCGCCATAGATGCCAGCGCTCTTCAGCAGCGAGAGCTTTCCAAGCCCTTGGGTCACGAACGTATTCTCCTGATGTTCAGCATCATTCGCCGCAACCATGCTGAGGGTTACCCGGTCTTTTATTGAGCGATAATTGGTCACACTGAATTCTAGAAGCATATCACCCCCTCCATATAACCATATTATAACAGATATTTCTTCGTTTTGTGTAGTTTTTCTGCACTTTTAGCCATAATTTCAGATATTTTTCCGATATAGCCGATAAATCACCAACTCTAACTGTCTTAATAAGAAGCATCTAATCAATCTGTTGCCATTGTACTACCTCATATTTGTGCTTACAATAAATGCAGAGAGGGACTTACCAATGAAACGTTACAAATTATCGGAGTTGACGCCTGATGAAACACGCCTGTTCCCGGCATTATTTGGTGATCTGATCATCAAGCATGGGGGCATCTATTGCTTTAAACCGGGGGAAACCGCCCACCCAGAGCCGCGCCATGTGCATGAGGATGCTGATGAGGTCTTCATTTTCATCCAAGGTAGGGGCGTGGCGCCTATTGATGGCGTAGAATACCCGGTAAAAACCGGCGACGTCGTCATCGTGGAGGCGGGCGAAGATCACCACACGCGTAGCTCGGAGGAATTCCCGCTGGTGGCCGCCTGGTATATGATGGAGCCAAAAAAGTAGCGACAGGGCATTCCCTGTCGCTACTTGCTGGTATTTCCTATTTCTCTTTCGGCGGTTCTACATCCGGCTTGGGCTTGGGCAGCGGCGGGTCAGCGGATACTACCGTCGGGGGCACGTCGATCACCGACGCGGGTTTGGTCTCATGGAAGACACCGGACATACCGGGGACGTTCTTGATCAAATCTTCCAGCTTCAGGCCGGTCAGCGCCTCCACCATGGGGGGGAGCTGGGCGATGATCTGGGTGATGTCGCCGGTAAGCTTGCTGGCGCCGCCGCCGGGGCCATTGCCCGTGCTCACAATAACCATCTTCTCGGTCTTGGCCAGCGGGCTGGCGACAGCGGAGGCGATGGCCGGCATTTTGTCGATGAACATCTGTGCGATAGCCGCCTGGTTGTAGAGTTTCCACGCCTCGGCTTTCTTAGTCATCGCCAATGCTTCGGCCTGTCCCTGGGCACTGATGACTTCTGCCTGCGCGAGACCGCGGGCTTTATTGGCGTCGGCTTCGGCGAACCCGGTCGCCTTGATGGCGTCGGCTTGCCCGAGCGCCGTATTGCGCAAACGGTACTGCTCGGCGTCCGCCAACTGCTGAATGCGATAGCGTTCGGCTTCTGCCGGCGTCTGCACAGTAGCGTTGAGCTCCTTCTGGCGGCGAGTGATTTCTTTCTCCTGCACCACAATCTGGTTCTCTTTTTCCACCACCATGACCTTGACTTGCTCAGCGGTAACCAGCTGTTGCGTCTGGTATTTCTGCAGGTCGTAGGCGAGGTCGGCGGCAGCTTTTTGCTTGTTCACGCCCGCCGAGTAGTCCGCCAGCTTCATCTTATAGTCCCGGTCAGCTTCCGCTACTTGGGTATCAGCCTGGAACTTCGCCGTCTGCCCTTCCTGGTTCGCCTGTGCGCTTCGGATAACAGCGTCGCGGTTGGCTTCCGCCTCACCGATGACGGCGTCACGTTTTACCTGCGCGATACGCGGCTTGCCCAGCGCATCGAGGTAACCCTGGCCATCCTGCAGATCGCGGATAGTGAAAGAGACGATCTGCAGGCCCATATTGGCGAGGTCGGTAGCGGCAACATCCTGCACCTTGGCCGCGAATTTGTCGCGCTCGCGGTAGGCTTCTTCAATGGTGAGCGTACCGATGATGGCGCGCAGGTGACCTTCTACGGTGAGCAGCGCGATGGTGCGTACCTGCTCGCTGCCCTTGCTCAGGAACTGCTCGGCGGCAGTGCGGATTGAAACGTCGTCATTGCGTACTTTGATCTGTGCGATGCCGTCCACGCGGATGGGCACACCCGCCGAAGTGTAGACCTCCGGAGTTTTTACCTCCAGCGTCATCAGCTCCAGCGACATCATCTCGGCCATCTCGATCACCGGCCAGACGAAAGTACCGCCACCACGCAGCAGGCGGAAACCCACCTCATGCACGCGTCCATCCGCCCCCTGCACCTTGTGCTTCATACCGGAGACGACGAGCACATGGTTCGGCCCCACCTTCACCCAGCGGCTGAAAACGATCCACAGAAAGACGACGATGAGAAAAAGAATGATCCCGCCGATCATCGGCGCACTCATGTCCGTATTACCCCCACTAATTTGCAGGGCTAAAGTACCAGTCAAAAACTCCATAGTATCCCCTCCTTTGCAGCGGTCTGTAGCATAAATCCACATGTCCCGCATCTTTTATCTGATGTTAGTTATATTCTACATGGAATGGCGAATACCTGCACATCTTTTTTGATTCTTCGGGGAGTTAATTGAGAAAGCTGGTGTGTAGTTTTTTACGAAAAGTAGCTGACTCGACCATGCGGACGAGTCAGCTACTTCAATTATTATTCCGCCTCCGGCACGAACACATAGGGAAGCTGCGGCAGGAGTCTGGGTGCGACAGTGCGGTCTCCGGTAGTCAGGGCGATACCCTTGCTACGGCCGTCGGGAGTGAGTGGGTAGAGCGTCCCCTTTTTCACCGAGGCCCAGTCCAGCGGGAGCTTCCAGGTGCGCTGCGTGCCATCCCAACTGTAGAAGTATATCTTTTTCTGTCCGCTCCAGCTGTCCGGCCACATACGGTCGTAATCGTCGGCAAAGGTCATATCGCCGTTCGTGACTTTGAAGCCCTTCCCAATGCTGGGCGTTTCCCAGACAGCTTCGGTGCCGTCGCTCCATTTCGCGTAAATGGCACCGGAATCGACAATGATAGCATTGTCGCCCGCCTGCAAAGTAAGCTCACCGAGGTCGTGCGTTTCCGTCCCGGTCGTCTTAAAAGGAACCGCCAGCACCTTCAACTGCGCTTGCATATCGACATAGACATTGATGTTGCCTGTGCTGTTTCCACCTTTGTTGCCATAGAATTTGATCCGGTATTTGCCCGCCGCAGGTGCATTAAAGCGGAATTTCAGCGGGGTTTCCATCATCACTCTGCCAGATTTTTTAACGTCATTTTTGAGCCAATCAGGAGATCCAGGAGCCAGGCAATCGAATACCGGGAACTCTGTTTCTTTGCCGTTCGCATCCACGATCCCGAATTTGGAGACGTGAATGTTTCCAATTGTCTCAAATACCGCCGTGCGCACATTGCCTTTGCCGATATGATATAGTTCCTGGATACCGGTAAGATAGAAGCCGTTGACCAGATCGATCCAATCGCCGCGGAACGGATCGCCGCCTCCTCCATCGCCGATCACTATGTTGAATTCATCGCTGGAATCCCCACGGTCAGCAATGTGCCAAGTGTTGAGACCGGGCATTTTACGCGTGATCGGAGTGCCTGCCAACAACTCGGTGTAGTGTCCCCGAACTTTGGCAATCTGCGCTGGCGAAGAAGCGACAGGGGAGACAACGAAGCATCCGGTATTTCCGTAGACGTGCTGCGTGACAACATGAACGCCTTTGGCCGCTCCTTTGATGATGCTGTAATCATCGGCGGAATAGCCGGGCTGGCAATGTAACCACCCGTAAGTGCCGTATTCTTTCATGAAACCACGATCACCTTCAGTACCAACTGCTGTCCCTTTCGTCCGAAGATAGTTAGCGATCGCTAGCACTCCCTCTGTTTGTGTGTCTTTACTTCCGCCCAGCGGGCCATCGGGGAATCCTGTGCTGAAATTTCCCCCATCCAGCGTCAACACATCAAGATAGAGCACCGGGGGTGCATAAGGCAAATGACCGTAAAACTCGTCTATCATCTGCTTGGCCAAACCACTGTCCCAGAAGTTTTTATAATTCACCAACGCGAAGATAGAGGTCGGGTTAGTATCATCGGTGGGAAAATCCTTTGGAACATACGGCGGCTCTATATCGCGTTTACCGGTGGTTTTATTCCAATCTCTGCGATATATGGATTTGGTCTCCACCAGTTTTTTGAAGAACGCCTGGGTTTCAGGAAAAGCATTCATGCCGACATTCACATCGGTCAGGTTGACGTGGAAAGATATCTTGGCGTTGGAGTTGTCGTTGACACGCTGCATGAAACCATGCAGATTATCCCAGCTCTTCGCCCGATAGGAGACGCGGTTCCAGTACGGCCAGATGCCATCCCAGTTGCACACGCCATTATGATCATCGCTGATCAATCCGAACATCAGAGGAATCTGCTGTACCGAATCATCCAGCAGATTGGAAGTAATCGCGATCCCTGCTTCCGTCGAATCCAGAAAATCCGCGCTATCCGGCGTTGCGATACGGTAGACGTACGCCCCATGCTTGATCCAAGCGGGCGCTTTGTTTACCGTCGCTCCGGTTTTAGTGGCGAATTTCTCAATATTAGCCAAATTGTCGGAAGCGGGCACTGGTGGTGCTACATTCTCAGCAGCTGCGCTCGCAATTGCGAGCGCACCCATACACACTAGTAGCATCAAAAAATTGTTAACAACCATATCAACCTCCATTAAATGTAGTTGGCACCTCATCGAGGATGACCCCTGAAGAGGTATACCAATTCTGTTAACTATACCTTAATTGGATTGTAAAGTAAATAATCCAGCAACGGCCTCAACATTGCTGCAAATTCCCATCTCGACATTCACCCCCTACTGTGCGATAATAGGGCAAGATCGTGCTAGGCGGGGGGCCAGCGGTACCCTGTATCCGCAATCCGCTATAGCGGGGCTGAATTCCTGCTCGAGGGTGGGCATTGTAGAGTCTGGGCGACGAACGGGATGTTGAAGATTGGGTCCGGCGCAATGGTGGACATCGAACCCCGTCAGGTCGGGAACGAAGCAGCGGTAAGGTGACCCTGCTGTGTGCCGCCGACCACCCGACCGGAGTTACCGACGTCGCGACCGTCTGGAGTGTTCCATTCGACAGCAGGTGCACGATCCAAATTTTTTAACCTGATATGATGTGGGGATAACGATGCTCGCTACTACCACATCTCTGGATCAATACTGGGCCGATGAGCTGGGCTGTCACCCTGAAGATCTTTATCGCGACGGGGTGACACTGACCGCGCCAGCACATCGCGCCGCCCCACGCTGGATGGGCTGGCAAGTGCCGCTGGAATGCGTGGCGCTGGTGGAAAGCACAGCAGATAGCGGCGTAATCTCTATCAATCCGCAATACGGTGAAGAGTTGTACCGATATCTTGATCCCATTCGCCCAGGTCGGTACTACCTGCCGCCACGGGGACAAGAGCTGACGCCCTTCATTGATCGCCACCTGCCCCAGAGCGGCCCCAAATATCACAGTATCCTCCATTGTGACGCGGCGAGTTTTCGCCCGGCAGTGCCAGTATCGATGGTAGAAGAGCTGCACGCCGATGACGTAAATATGCCCTGGTATCGTCTGCATTTCGACGGCCCCGTCTTTGTGGCGCGCAACAAATCCCAGAGCATCATCTCCTGGGCAGCCATCAAAATGAAATCGCCACAAGTGTGGGAGATGGCGGTAGTGACCGAGGCAGCCTACCGCGGACTCGGGTTGGCACAATGCGTCGTCTCCGCCGCCACCCGGGCTGCGTTAGAGGCGGACAAAACGCCGCTCTACCTGCACGATATCACCAACATCGCCTCCGCCCACGTCTGCCGCGCCCTCGGCTACCAGCTCTACGGCTACGAGCTTACCTGCGAGAATGGGCGGGTGAGGGTGGGGGACAAGAGCAGGACTTCTTAGAGGTAGTCCCATTAATTATCCGCGAAGACGAGTGACAGGTCGATTTGTAATTCCGGCAGAATATGAACATATGGGGTATCTTCACTGTCATAGGTCTTCGGCAGGTTAAATTTTTTGCTTTCATTGCGCAGATAGACTGTAACCATTTTTTTGTCAGGGTCTACTATCCACAGCTCGCGCACGCCTGCATGTTCATACAGCGCTTTTTTCTCATTTTTATCCTTCGCCGCGGTTGATGGCGAGAGTATCTCTATCACCATGTCCGGCGCGCCGATACAACCACGTCGGGTAATCTTTGTCCTATCGCAGATTACCATAATATCCGGCTGCACCACCGCCTCAGCATCTTCCTCATATTCCCCAGCTTCGGGCAATACTACATCGAACGGAGCAGAAAACACCTGACACGGCTTACCGCGCAAGTGAGCAACTAACTGGAAAGATAACTCTCTAGAAATAATCTGATGCTTGTCAGTAGGCGCTGGCGACATATCATATGCTACGCCATCTATGATCTCCCAACGCTCGCCCTCGGGCCAGTACAAGTAATCACCGTAGTTGTATTTGAGTTCTTCTTTGCGCATCGGTAATGCCATTATTGCATCTCCGCGAAGACCAATGCTAAGTCGATCGTCAATTCCGGCAGAGTGTAGACTGGTGGTTGGTCTTCACTGTCATAGGTCTTCGGTAGGTTAAATTTGCCGTTATCGTTGCGAAGATAGACGGTTACAATATTGTTATCCGGGGATACCAGCCAGAATTCGCGTACACCCACGCGCTCGTACAACGCCTTCTTCACATTTTGATCCTTCGCTGCTGTTGACGGCGAGAGTATCTCTATCACCATGTCCGGCGCACCGACACAACCGCGTGGCGTCCGCTTGCTCCGGTCGCAGATGACCACGATATCTGGCTGCACCACCGTCTCGGAGTCCTCGGCATCCTCACCAGCTTCGGGCAAGATGACATCATATGGGGAAAAGAACATTGTGCATGGTTTGCCTAATAAATAGTTTGATATCTGACGAGATAGTTCACGTGCCACGCCCTGATGCCTTCCGGTCGGCGCTGGCGACATATCATATGCTACGCCATCTATGATCTCCCAACGCTCGCCCTCGGGCCAGTGCAGGTAGTCACCGTAGGTGTATTTAAGTTCTTCTTTGCGCATCGATAATGCCATGGTAGTGCCTCCCTAATTAAACGTGTTTACTCGGTATCTGCTTCAATTCCATAATCCGCGAAGACGAGCGACATATCTATCCTCAAACCCGGCAGGATATGTACATTGGGGGTATCTTTGCTGTCGTAGCGCTTCGGCAGGTTATATTTTTTGCTTTCATTGCGCAGGTAGACGATAACCATTTTTTTATCCGGATATACAATCCACAGCTCACGTACCCCCGCCCGCTCGTACAGCGCTTTTTTTATTGTGGTGTCAATTTTTGCCGTTGATGGCGAGAGTATCTCAATCACCATGTCAGGTGCGCCGACGCAAACACGACCGTGATTCGCAATTTTGTTCCGATCACAGATAACTACTATATCAGGCTGTACTACCGTTTCAATGTCTTCTTCATCTTCCCCTTCTTCTGGTAATACAACATCGCAAGGCGCTATAAAGGGGATACACGGTTTACCCAACAGGTAATTTGCCAATTGTCTGTAGATCTCCCCTGCGATGAATTGGTGTTTATATGTCGGCGCCGGCGACATATCATATGCTACGCCCTCGATAATCTCCCAGCGCTCGCCCTCGGGCCAGTGCAGGTAGTCACCGTAGGTGTATTTAAGTTCTTCTTTGCGCATCGATAATGCCATGGTAATGCCTCCATTATTCATGACAACATTTTATGCTAAAACCATGAAATTCGCAATATTCACCAGTAACACAAAGGGCACAGAGATAATAATCCCTGTGCCCTTGGTATGTACTGGGTTTGTTTGTGGTCTATTTTTCGTCGAGGGCATTCACGCCGGGGAGTGGCTTACCTTCAAGGAATTCGAGGGAAGCGCCGCCGCCGGTGGAGATGAAGCTGATCTTATCGGCGAAGCCCATCTGCGTTACTGCGGCTGCGGAGTCGCCGCCGCCGATGATGGTGAAGGCGTCCGTCTCGACCAGCGCTTCGGCGATGGCACGGGTACCAGCGGCGAAGGTGCTGATCTCGAAGAGGCCCATGGGGCCGTTCCAGATAATCAGCTTGGCATCAGCTATATAGCTTTTGAATAGTTCGATAGTATCCGGGCCGATATCAAACCCTTCCCAGCCGACTTCAATGCCGTCAGGATTAACCACCTTGGTGGGGATTCCTTCCTCGGCTTTTTGTGCCACCAGGCAGTCGATAGGGATGACGAGTTTGGTTTTGCTGGTGGCAGCTTTTTCTACAGCAGCGTTAACCGCCGGGATGCTGTCCATATCGAGCAGCGAATCGCCAACTTCATAGCCTTTTGCCTTGTAGAAGGTATAGGCCATACCGCCGCCGATGAGCAACACATCGACTTTGCCGATGAGGTTGTCGATGAGTTTGAGCTTGTCCTTCACTTTGGCTCCGCCGAGGATAGCCACGTAGGGGTGCTCTGGCGTATGCGTCGCTTTGCTCAGCGTCTCCACTTCTTTGCCCATCAGGTAGCCTGCCACGGCGGGCTTCAGATAGCGGGCGATGCTGGCGGTGGAGGCATGGTCGCGGTGGGCGGTGCCGAAGGCGTCGTTGACGTAGACGTCGCCCAGTTTCGCCAGTTGTTCGGCGAAGGGCAGGCGCAACGCATCATCCTTGGAATCTTCCGCCGCATGGAAGCGTACGTTCTCCAGCAGCAACACATCGCCCGCCTGCATGGTGGCAATTTTCGCTTCTACTTCGGGGCCGATGCAGTCGTCGGCTTTCGTTACCGGTTTGTCCAGCAGTTCGCCCAGCCGTTTTGCTACGCAATCCAGGCGCAGCCCTTCTACTACCTGACCGTCCGGGCGTCCCAGGTGAGACATCAGGATGACTTTGGCGCCTTTGGAGATCAGGTCTTTTATAGTGGGGAGGGCGGCGACGATGCGGGTGTCATCGGTGATGACGGCTTCATCGCGGGTGGTGGGGAGTTTGGGTTTAATAGCTACGTTGAAATCCACGCGTACCATCACGCGTTTTCCGTGCAGATCAGGAAGATCGGCGATAGTTTTCTTTGCCATTGTCGTATGCCTCCATGAAAATATTATATCTAGTATATCAAGTGTAGATTACGCGCGGGTTTCGCCTTTTTATACCACAGACGAGCGAGCATATTCGCCCGCTCGTCTGTTTTATGGTACTGACATGCGCGGGGTATCCAGGGACACCACCGTTATTTTTAGAGCTTAGCTGCTACGATAGCGGCCAGCTGGGCCAGACGGTTGCTGTAGCCAGCTTCGTTGTCGTACCAGGACAGCACCTTGAACATGCGCTCGCCGACGCTCATCGTGCATTTGGAGTCGATGATGGAGCTTAACGGGTTGCCCTTGAAGTCAATGGAAACCAGCTCTTCATCGGTGTAGCCCATGATGCCTTTTAAGGGGCCTTCAGCGGCGGCTTTCAATGCAGCGTTGATCGCTTCAACGGTGACGCCATCTTTCTTCGCGGTGAAGACGAGGTCAACGACGGAGACGGTCGGGGTCGGGACGCGCATGGAGAAGCCGTTCAGCTTGCCTTTCAGCTCCGGCAGCACCAGGGCTACTGCTTTGGCAGCGCCGGTGGTGGTCGGGATCATCGACAATGCTGCGGCGCGAGTGCGGCGCAGATCGCTGTGTGGCTGGTCGAGGATGCGCTGGTCGTTGGTGTAAGCGTGGATGGTGGTCATCAGGCCGCATTCGATGCCGAATTCATCGTTGAGCACCTTGGCGAACGGAGCCAGACAGTTGGTGGTGCAGCTGGCGTTGCTGATGATGTGGTGGTTGGCTGGATCGTAATCCTGGTCATTCACGCCGATGACGAACGTTGCATCTTCATTCTTCGCGGGGGCGCTGATGAGCACTTTCTTCGCGCCAGCGGTGATATGCGCTTTCGCCTTGGCACCATCGGTGAAGAAACCGGTGGATTCGATGACGATGTCTACACCCAGAGCAGCCCACGGCAGGTTTGCCGGGTCGCGCTCGGCGCAAATCTTGATGGTCTTGCCGTTAACCACAATCGCGTCATCGGTGTGGCTGACTTCGCCCGGGAAGATGCCGCCGTTGCTGTCATATTTAAACAGGTGAGCGAGCGTTTTCGGGTCGGTCAGGTCGTTGATTGCCACAACTTCTAACACATCCGAGTACTTCTCGATGATCGCTTTCAGCACAGGACGACCGATGCGTCCAAAACCGTTAATGCCGACTTTCACTGCCATAGAACTGTCCTCCTCAAAGGTATTCACATTATAACCCCGTAGACATTGCCACGAAGTGTGCAAAAATGGGTCGCCCCCTATTCGTGCTAAATTTCACAAACACAGGCCAGACATATAATAGTAAAAAACTGTTAGTGGTGTCAATACCAAAATGAGTTCCATGTTCCAATTCCAAGGTTTTTGTTTTCGTGGCATGGGCGTCTCGAAGATCATGAGGTTCTCGAATGACGCCCATGCGAACGGGATTGTAATTCCTGGCCTCACGGGCTTTGGCCCGTGGGGCCTCTCCCATCTCTTGCCTTCCCCTCCCAAATTCGGTACTCTCAATACATGATTAGTACAGTGAAGAGTAGAATCCGTGGAGAAATGCAATGCATCATTCTATCGTTAGTCTTCTGAAGGACTAATCAATAGCTGTAGTTGCACCAATTGCGGATATCTGAACGGGAGCAGCTGCAATTCAAAGGGAAGAATCATGTTCATGGTTGCATCCAGATTAACATCCAAAATATCATGGTCATCACAATAGCAGGCTATGAGTTTGATATAACGCCGCAATATCAGCAGGGGTGGAAATGATTGTCGTTTATTCATCCACACCATCAAATCATTCCCTCGTTTCGAGCTCTTGCATGATTTGCAAGCCCACACCAGGTTATCTGCGCAGTCGGTGCCACCTTTGATGCGTGGCAACAGGTGATCTAACGATAGTTTGAGCATATTACCGCAATAGCAACATGGCAATGTGGGTATCAGGTCTGTTAACCTTCCGTAGAATCAACCACTGCCCACAAATATTTCACCACAGAGTGGTGGGACGGGCCAGTGCGGAGATTGGCGTTCCCA
>JBBRXO010000086.1:0-11853 GCA_038248345.1 Armatimonadota bacterium
AAAAAACGCTGGCAATCCCCCCGCCGACCTGACCCGCTTCCTCCCCTGGAAAGCCAGCAAAGAAGACCTCGCCGCCTGGAAACTAGCCCCCTCTTCAAATTAAGCAGGAGAAGGGGTGGGGTTTACCGAATACTTACTTTCCAACAAATGGGGTATAGTATAATTGTGCCTCAAATAGAGGCAATAAATTTTGTGAGGTAAAAAGATGCGAATCACACAATTACTGGCGATAGTCACACTATTCGGCGTCGCCACAGCTGCCGGAGCGGTGACGCTGGCCTTTAAGGATAACGCCGGGGACAAGCGTGAATACGCTACCACGACGAAACTCACTGGCGTGGCACAGACGGCGATGGGCGCCATGCCGATTACCGTGGAAATGACCATGACCAGTAGCGAGAAGGTGAACACCGTCAAAGACAAAGTAGCAGACGTTACCTACTCAATAACCGGCGGAAGCAGCAAAATGACGATTGGCGCACTACTGGGAATGGATGAGATTGAGCCAATTATCACCAAGATACCGGCATTCTCCTTCAACTTCACCCGCACTCCCGACGGAAAAATCGACAAAGTAACGCTAACCGGGACGGGGACTAGCCTGCTTGGCGGGCCCTTGGATGCGCTGAACAACCAACTGCTGAATCCGAGCCAGAGCATAGCTTTCCCGGCGAAAGATCTGAAAGAGGGAGACAAGTGGGAGGTGCCGATGTCGATCACCCTCAACGGCTCCCCGGTGACGATCTCCGTCAAATATGTATTAGTAGGCACCGAGACGCGCAACAAAAAGACCTACCAAAAACTCACCTGTGATTTGGAGATGAAAGCGGCTCAATTGGCGATCCCCATGCCCGGAGCAACATCGAAGGTTAATATGGCCATGACGATGAAGGGCCAGACTATTGAACTATTTGATGCGGAAGCGGGCGAGCTTTTCTCCTCGGCGATGAAGGCCGACATAACGCTGGTCACTACCATAGCCGGTGCGGAAGAAGCGAACTCCACCATTACCCTGAGTATTGATGGGACAACCACAAAGAAATAGCGAAGGGATGAAAGATCGTAATCGCGCAGCTATGCCACGCCCCGCAAGGGCGTGGCATAGCTGTATCCAGCGCTAGCGCAGCACATTCCGCTGCGAGCGGCGGTATTCGCCGGGGGTTTGGCCGGTGATCTTCTGAAAGACTTTGGTGAAATAGCTCTGGTCTTTGAAGCCGCAATCGAAGCAGATTTGAATCAGGCTTTTCTCGCTGAGTACGAGTAATTCGCGCGCTTTATCGACGCGCATCACAGCGAGTAACTCGGTGAACGGGCGTCCGATAGTCTGCTTGAAGACGCGGCTGAAATGAGACGGAGAGAGGCAGGCGATAGTGGCCACTTCGTCGCGGGTGAGCTCCTCGCTCAGGTGCTCCTGCATATACTTAAGGGCAGCCGCGATGAGTATGCTGCTGGGGTAACTGTTGTTGGCGGTGATGGCGTCCATCATGCGTTCCAACATCTTCACCAGCCAGGAGCACAGCTCTTCTTCACCCTCGATGTCGGCCAGTTCAGTAAAGCTGGAGTAGTTAGCCCCCAGTAGCTCGGTGGGGTCGGCCCCTGCCTCTACCGCACAGCGTGACATCGTCACCACCAGCTCCAGCAGGAAGCTCTTCAGCAACATTGGCCGGCCCTGACCCAGGAAATAGATACCTACCAGTACGCGGTTGAGTATCTCCCGCGCCGCCGCCCGGTCGCCGCGTTTGATGGCGGAGATCAGCGCCGGCTCTTCGATGAGATAAACGTCGCGTATCGACTGATAGTTTTGCCCCTTAAGATCATGAATGGCCTCGGCGCGTTCCGATTCCAATCGCGCCGCGCGCCGTCTTAGCTCCAACAGCGCCGCATTGGTCAGGTTCGTAATCTCCGCCAGAGTCAACAGGGCAGCCATGGCGCGGCGTGTCTCGGCGGGGGACAGCTCCGGGGCGTCGCTCTCGGCGCGTTCTACTACCAAACCGCCGAGGATATCGCCGTTATGCATCACCGGCACCGCCCACAGGATAATTCCATCGGGGGTGAGCAGCAGTGATGGTTCTCCCCAGCGCAGAGCCTCTTCCACTGCATGGAGCCGGAACGAAGCATGGTCGCCTGTCGCCTGGCCCGCCAGCAGTGCGCCGCTGGCATCCACCAATAAGCAGGTCAGCCCCCAGCTTTGGGCGTAGCCCTCCGACAGCGCGGGGTAGGCCTCCAGTGCCATCTTTAAGATTGGGTTGTTGAGGGTTTTATTCAGCAAAACTTCTGTCCAAATTCTACCAGAAATTCTATAATCTGCTCTGCCATCGCTTCTTTGCTTTGCAACTGCAGCTCTATTCGGGTACCGTTGCGAGTAAAGAGCACGGCGCTATTGGTGTCGCAGCCAAAGCCAGCTCCGGAGGTAGTTATATCATTGGCGATGATGATGTCGGCATTCTTTCGTTCCATTTTTTCTAGGGCGTACTCTTCCAATCGCTCTGTTTCGGCGGCGAAGGCAACGATAATTTGCCCATGACGTTTGTGGGCGCCGATAGTAGCCAGGATGTCAGTGGCGGGCAGCAACTCCAGATTTTCCGCAGTGACGCCAGTTTTCTTCAGCTTCTGGGGTGCCACGGTGTGCGGGGTGAAGTCAGCGGGGGCGGCGGCACCGATGATGATATCCATTTCAGCGGCGACGGCCAGCGCCGCTGCTGCCATCTCCGCGTTGGAGACGATGTTAATTTGGGTTACTCCCGGCAAGGCGGGCAAATCCACCGGGCCACTCACCAGTGTCACCCGTGCCCCGTGGGCAGCCGCGGCACGCGCCAGCGCGTAGCCCATTTTGCCGGTTGAAGGATTGGAGATATAACGCACCGGGTCGAGATATTCGCGCGTGGGGCCCGCGGTCACCAGTACCTGCTTGCCCGCCATATTTTGTGCGGTGCCGAGAAAAAGGCGTGCCAGCGGCGCAATGATCTCGTCCAGTGGGGCCAATCTGCCATTGCCCGTGTAGCCACAAGCCAGCTCGCCGGTGCTGGGGCCGATGAATTTCACCCCTCGCGCCGTCAGTGTGGCCACATTCGCCTGGGTGGCAGGATTATCCCACATGTGTACATTCATCGCCGGGGCGATGAATCGTGGGGCGGTGATGGCCAACGCTACCGAGGAGAGCAGGTCGTCCGCCAGCCCCATAGCTAATTTAGCGATGATATTGGCGCTGGCCGGGGCGATGAGCAATATATCGGCATCGTCCGCCAGCCCGATATGCTGTACGTCCCAGGAGTCAGCATCTGCGAAAAGCTCGGTGTAGACCTTATTGCCGGTGAGTGTCTGCAGCGTGACCGGGGTGATAAACTGCGCTCCACTGGCGGTGAGTATCGCGCGGACGCTAATCCGACGATCGGGATTAGCCGGGTCGCGCAAGGCACGCAGGGTGCGGATGATCTCCGCCGCTTTGTATGCGGCGATGGAGCCGGTGATACCCAGAACTACGGTAAAATTGTTGCCTTTACCCATCGAGTAGCCCCCGCAGCAATTTCTCACTGTCCAGTCTTGCCGGACGACATCGGGTAGCAGCTATGATAGTACACAGTTGTTCCACCGCGACATCCAGGTCATCGTTGATGATCAAGTAATCATATTCGGGGATATGCTTGATCTCATTACGGGCGATGCCGAGACGAAGTTGTACCTTCTCTTCCGTCTCCGTGTCACGTCCGCGCAGTCGCCGTTCCAGTTCGCTCATATTGGGTGGAGCGAGGAAGATAGTCACGGCATCCGGGTACTTTGCCCGCACCAGATACATCCCTTGCACATCTATTTCCAGCACCACATCAAGGCCAGCGTGCAATTTCTCCTGCACCGGTAGTTGGGGGGTGCCGTAGTGGTTGCCGCAAACTCCGGCGTATTCCAGCATCTCCCCCCGCGTCACCATGCTATCATATTCATCCTCGGAGATGAAACGATAGTCAATATCAGCGATTTCGTTCTCCCGTGGTGCCCGGGTAGTCGCGGAGACTGAACGATAGATGCTCCCTAATCGTTCGCTGGTACGCTTATAAACTTCATTTTTCCCTACCCCAGACGGGCCAGAGAGGATGAATAATGATCCTGCCACAGTTACTGTGATGAGTGCTGCCGTGTTTTGCATATACCTACTTCTTCGTGTCAATTACAAATTTCGCATCAAATACAATATCGCGCAAACCGGGTATGCGGCGCGTGCTGTCCATTATCGCTTTTATCTCTTCCCGGGGGACTATCAATGTCCCCAGTTGCGGGCGGATAATTCCCGATATGTACCCAACTCCCCGGGCAACGGAGACTTTTGTATCGGAAAAGTCGAGATCCTGCCGGCGGGTCAATTCACGCTCCAGCAGACGCCACATCTGTTTGTCTTCTACACTCATGGCTCGATACCTCCATTTGTAACTTTCGTCACTTGGCGTATCACCTTTATATCCGTGGCAATACTTTCCCGCAACCGAATGCGGGGCGAATATAACCGGGCACGAAATGGCGCCACTCCCAGCTGGCGGGGGGTCACTGGCAATGTCACCACCATGCGCCCCGCTGGTGGCAACCCCAGATACTCCAGAACCATACGTCCTTGCTCATGCGTCGAACGTACCGGTTCCGGGGTCGGCATCCCTCCCACTAACACTGATTCATCGAATTCAATAAATATCGGGGGGCTTTCCTGCCTGCACGCGCTCGTTAAGGTTATCGTCACCGGAAAAGATTTATTCCAGCTTACTTCCGCCGGCGCGGATATCTCCATTTGTATCGCATTGGCGTCCGATGCCCACACAGATGGATTGGTGACAAAAACCGTCCAAATTATCATCGCTATAACAATCGCCAGCGAGGCTGGAACCCACAAAGTAGCCGCTAGCGGCGAGTATATATTCGTTACTTTCTCCGTCAATTTAGATGTAAATTGCGGACAATTTTTCGCTGCCTCGCCATCATCAATATAATAGATCTGCGCTTGCAGATCATTACACTGATTATTCTCGAAATGGCGGCAATTATCACACCGCAATAAGTCAGTATGACATTGCGGACAACGCTTCAACTTCGCTTCTTCATCATTATTCAATTGGCCGCATTGCGGACATCTGGTATATATCGCCACCTGCTCACCCCTCGGTAATTTGATAACTTTACACCACGTGCCAAAAATTCGCAAGTAACCTTGTATTACAATTAACAGGGCGGCATTTTGCACCGCTGAATATTAGGAGATTAACTCCACCACTCCGGCTATGGCCGCGTCAAAGGCGTCGACTACGCGGTCGATCTGCTCCTCGGTGACCACCAGCGGCGGCTCGAAGCGGATGACGCGGGGGTTGTTGAGCGTGTAGGCGGCGAGGATGTGCTGCTGAGCGAAGCCGGCGATGACCAGCGAAGCGAAGTCCTGATCGGTGAACTCCACGCCTACCAACAAGCCGAGGCCGCGTACCTCGGTGATCACCTGCGGATAGCGCTCCGCCACGGCGCGCAGGCCGGCGATCATGTGCGCGCCCAGCGTGGCGGCGCGCTCGGGGAGTTTATCCTCCAGCATTACTTCGAGAGTGGCCAGGCCCGCGGCGCAGGCCAGCTCATTGCCCCCAAAGGTGCTGGAATGTAACAGCGGGTTCGGCTCGAAGGCTTTCCACACTGTTGGATTGCCCATGAAGACGCCGATGGGCATCACGCCGCCGCCCAGCGCCTTGGCCAGTGTCATGATGTCCGGCGTGACGCACCAATGCTGACAGCCGAAGAGCTTGCCGGTGCGCCCGAAACCGGTCTGCACCTCGTCAAAGATGAGCAGCGCGCCCGCATCGTCGCAGATCTGGCGTAATCCCGCCAGGTAGCCGTCCGGGGCGACGATGACGCCGTTCTCCCCCTGCACCGGCTCCACGATGACGGCGGCGGTCTCCTGATTGATAATAGCGCTTGCCGCTGCGCAATCGCCGAAGGGTACGTGGGCGAAATCGCCTACCAATGGCAGGAAGGGTTTGCGGAAGACTTCACGCCCGGAGGCGCTCAAGCCGCCGAAGGTTTTGCCGTGGAAGCCGCCGGAGGTGGCGACTATCTTAGTGCGCCCGGTGGCCAGCCGCGCCAGCTTCAGCGCGCCCTCCACCGCCTCGGTGCCGCTGTTGCAGAAGAAGCTATACTGCAGATCACCCGGGGCAAGTTGCGCCAGCCGCTCGGCCAGATCCGCCTGCGGGCGATTGAAGAGCACGCGCGTGCTCATCGGCATACGCTCCAGTTGTGCGCGCACCGCCGCCACCACTTTCGGGTGGGAATGCCCCACCGAGAACACGCCGTAACCACCGAGGAAGTCCAGGTACTCGACCCCCGCCGTATCGCGCACTACCGCGCCTGACCCGGTCCATTCCACCGCGTGGAACCCGGCGAAATCCATCATCGCCGCCAACCCGGGATTGACGTAACGTCGGTACTTCTCAATCGTCTCATCGACGAACTCAGGCGTTGTGAAATCAGTCATCTTTCGGCCTCCATCCCTAGCAATACATTTCCATGCAGTAATGTGAATATCCTGCAGGTATCGAGGTAATTGTTTTCACCACTATCGTGGCATGGGCGCCCCGCTCATGAGAACGGGCAAATAGCGCGTAAATATATGGGTAACCCCTGGGAACGCAGGGATACCCCGGCATAAATGCCAGGGGTATCGTTATACGCCAGATGAATCTGGCTTTTTCTGGCTATCTTCAATAACTACCATACAGATCACCTTTTGCATCCAGTCCAGTAGGATACGGAAAACTAATCGTTCCCGTGGGGGAATATGTCCAATGATCTTTGATGACGCTTGATTTTACATATGGATTGGGATTGATATTGCTACCGTTTATGCCGTGTGGGGTATATATAAAGACTTCAACGTATGGTCCCTTATAGGTGCCAGATGATAGATAAGCTGGTGGATTTGCATACGGGAAAGTGATATCGGTTAACTCGCGCGGGTACTGGCCAGTGTCATTTTTGAACTGTATAACAGCATCACGTAAGGTTAGAAGATTAATTTTTAGTGTACGATCGCGCTGCCAATGCGAGTTGCTAATCTCTGTTTGAACAAAATCGATGATAAAGAGAATGCCAATAGACGCAAAAATGCTCCCCAAAGTAATGCCTGTAATAGCCGAACCCTTCCCCGATTCTTTTCCATTACTTTTAGCGATCTGTTTAAGCGCTTTGATACCACAAATGACCGCTGGTATGGCTGTTAACGCAAAAGTGGGAAACTAATACAAACCCAGCAATAAAGCGGAATGAGCAAGGTCATTCTCTGATACTTTTACTTCGTCTTCTTCTGGCTTCGTATCCATCTGAAATATCCTTCCCCAGACAACCGAAAGAAATATCTATCGTCGTCCCGGCTTCACGCACAATTTCGCTACCAGCATCTCTAGGCCCAGCTCCATCTCCTGGCGGGGGACGCCTTCTACCGCTTTGCCGGCCATGTCGCACTCCAGCAGCATGGTGTAGACGTGGGTGAGCTGATCCCAGCTCATGTTGCGGGCGGGGCCGGCAAGCTTGCTACCCATAAAGCCGCCAATTTGACCCAGCATATTGGCCTCGGGGAGGAGCGCCACCGCTTGCGGGTAGCTGGCGGTAGTGCCACGAGGCTTCCAGCCGTGGTCGAGCATCACTTTGGTCTGCCAGATCATGCGGAATTGCCGCACCAGCAGCGGGAAGATGCGGTGGGGTGACTCCAGTTGTCCCTCAATAAGATCGCGAAAAACCGCCATCGCGGTGGCGGCATCGCCGCTGGCCACGGCGTCGGTGAGGCGGAAGACGCTCTCCTCCGCCAGTTTGGGGGTGATCAGCTCCACATCCTTGAGGGTGATCTTTTTGCGGTCGCCGATGAGGAGCGAGAGTTTGTCCACTTCGATCTGCAACCGACGCAGCTCCGCACCGGCACGGGTGAGCAGCAGGTGCAGCGCGCCCGGCTCAATCGTCTGCCCCCATTCGCGCAGCGTCTCCGTCACCCAGTCGCCCGCTTCCGCCTCGGTGAGGGGGGAGCAATCGTAGACCACGCCGTGCTTATCCGCCGCCTTCTGCAGGTCCCCACCCACCTTGGTCGCCTTGCCGGTCTCACCTGCGCTTGTTATCAGCACGAGATGGTTGGAGGCCGGCACGGTCGCCGCCGCCGCCGCCAGCTTTTTCTGCTGGTCATTCGGCAACAGGTCGATGTTGCGTATAATGATCAACCGGTCGCCCAGAAAGGGCAACTCACACGCCAACGCCAATATGCGATCACAGCGCAACGGCTGCCGCTCGCGCTTCGCAGCCTCCGCCGTATCCGACACTCCGTCCCAGCGCTCGGTGACATCCAACTGCTCGCAATTGAAGTCGTCACCATCCGCCAGCAACTGCTTGCGCAGCCGCTCGGAGAGCGTGCGCTTCAGATGCTCCTCGCCCCCCTGCACCAGCAACCACGTCCCCTGTACGGGCACATCACCGGTCTTCGCTATCTGGCTGGATTTGATGTTCATTACGAGTCACTTCCCAAGTCGCTAGTCGCTAGTCTATTTACCACCCCCTGAAGGAGGTGGCTAACAACTGCAAGTACGCTAAAGCGCACTATCATGCAATTCCGAAAAGTCCGCGAAGGCGGACGACCGGCTCGTCTCGTCCGCCGAAGCCAGGATGGCTAAGGAGGAAGCGCCCTGCAGCGGGGATTTCAATCCCAGCGGCAACTTAAGCTGCGAATTCACGAATTTCTACGACGGTTCCCTGAAGTATTGCGGCATTAACGGTTTTTTCCACTTGTGCCATAGTTATCCCATCAATGTAATCTGCTCCGCAAGTCTGGCAAATATTTGCCGGGACATGGCGCAAGACAATCGTCATGTTATTCCGATCAACAGTGACAGTAGTACTGCCGGCGGCCAATTCTCCATGTTTACACATTACGCATTTCATTATTGACACCTCCGAACAAAATCTGGAGCATACCATAATTTCGGATCAATCGTCCCCCGGGCGTTGCCCGGGGCTATGGTATTATTCTCTCTTATTGCCTCTGTCCGTATCAAGTCGTTATTAAGATCACGGGCTAATACGATTTGTAAACAATCACCCTGGATAAATATTTAAGCCTCGGGCAACGCCCGGGGTTTCGGTAATCATTCTCTACCCACCTACCGTCACCCGATCCGCCCCCAACGTCGCCACGCGCTTCCAGTCTGTCGCTTGTTCGTAGGCGTGGGCCACTTGCAGGATGGTGGCCTCGTCCCAGTGTGCGCCCATTATCTGCAGGCCTACGGGCATGCCGTTGTCGTAGCCGCAGGGGATGCTGATGCTGGGGGTGCCGGCCATGTTCACCGGGATGGTGCAGATGTCATTAAGATACATCTGGATGGGATCATCCATTTTGGTGTTGAATTGGAAGGCAATGCTCGGTGCGGTGGGGCTGATGAGCACGTCATACTTGGTGAACGCCTGCTCGAAGTCGCGGCGGATGAGCGTGCGCACCTGGCTGGCCTTAAGGTAATAGGCGTCGTAATAACCGCTGGAGAGCACGTAGGTGCCCAGCATGATGCGGCGCTTTACCTCTGGGCCGAAGGCCTGCTCGCGCGTGGCGGTCATCATCTCAATGGTGCTGGCTGTGCCCGGAGCACGGTAGCCGAACTCCACGCCATCGTAGCGTGCCAGGTTGCTGCTGGCCTCCGCCGGGGCGATGATATAGTAGGTGGGCAGGCTGTAGCGCACGTTGGGCAGCGAACATTCCTCGATAATCGCCCCCTGCTCCTCGTAAACCTTCAGCGCGGCGCGCACAGCGGCATTGACCCCGGCGTCGACAGCAATACCCTCCTGCTCGAAGAACTCTTTCGGCACGCCGATCTTCAGCCCTTTCACGCCGTCGCGCAGCTTGGCGGTGAAGTCCGGCGCAGCCTCGGGGAAGCTGGTGCTGTCACGGGGGTCAGGCCCGGCGATGGCGTTCAACAGCAACGCCGCATCCTCCACGTCCTTGGTGATGGGGCCAACCTGATCCAGCGAGGAGGCGAATGCTATCAGCCCATAGCGCGAGACGCGCCCGTAGGTGGGCTTCAGCCCCACCACACCGCAATAGGCCGCGGGCTGGCGGATACTGCCCCCCGTGTCAGTGCCAATGGCCAGCAGCCCCTCATCTGCACCCATCGCCGCCGCGGAGCCGCCGCTGGAGCCGCCGGGCACGCGCGAGAGATTCCACGGGTTGTGCGAAGGGCCGAAGGCGGAGTTCTCAGTAGAGGAACCCATGGCGAACTCGTCCATGTTGGTTTTGCCCACGCTCACCACCCCGGCGGCGCGCAGGCGCTGCACCACGGTGGCATCGTAAGGGGGGATGAAATTCTCCAGCATCTTCGAACAGCAGGTGGTGCGCACGCCCTTGGTACAGAGGATATCCTTCATTGCCAGCGGTATCCCCGCCAGCGGCCCGATCTCCTCGCCCGCGGCAATCTGTGTGTCTACCGCGTCCGCTTCAGCAGTCGCCGCCTCACGCGTGAGCAATATATAGCTCTTCACCTGCTCATCCACCGCGTCAATGCGCGCGTAGACCGAGTCCAGCAGCTCCCGTGCGGAAACCTCTTTGGCAACCAGCATTTTATGCGCCGCATGGGCGGTCAAAGTGTATAATTCAGACATTAAAATATCATCCTATGGATCATTTCAGCGGTGAAAGCCGCGTTGCTAATGATAACACTTTTCAGGTCTTTAGGTCTGTAGGTTCCTTACCTGTTAAATTCTGAACAACTCGCGTTATGAGTTTATCGTGGCATGGGCGTCTCGCCCATGAGAACGGGCAGATAGAGGAAACTATCATTGAATCGAAGAATAGCGCCCTTCAGAGTACTTGATATTACATGTAGGCCATAGCCAGGATGGCGAGGCTTATAGCCACGTGCTTTTGCGCGTGGTAAATGGCAAGACAATGCGGCGTGGTCTAGTTTGCCGTTGCTGGTCATGTGATATTAAATGACAATGGCAAAATCACTTGTTGATCAGTTTCCCCTCCCAATCCCATTTACCATCCTTTTCCTGGTCATAGAGCCGGTATACCCCTTTGCTTATGCGGAAATAATGGTCCCGTTGCCCACCGGGGTAGTGCTTCCTAGATGTATGATTAACGCAATCCTGGATTAGCTGACACCGTACTGTATTGTCATTAGAAGTCGGATACTTGGTTTTTATCTGCTTCACAATATCAATCGGAGTGAATGTAGTTTCATGGCTATTCTTTGTGAATGCAAGTATCTCATTGTGAATAACATCTTTTACTCTTCCATGACCCAGCGGTGGAATGATCGGGGGATCAAACCCGAAAGTCTTTTCGATACTAATTAGATACTCACCATTTTTTGAACGAAGCACCTCATATTCAATATGATGTAGGTTTACAGCATAAGTTTTATGTAGATATTCTGACACTTTCCTTATGTTAGGTGATATATTTTCCGCAACTATATACAAATTTTGACGTTTATTAAAGTTTATCTCAATGTCACTCTCATCATCACTGTTGAAAACATCCTGATATATCTCCCGGAGCGTTTTGCCTGCTTTTGATTCATCTGCTGCATAATAATTACGCGCTAGCTCATTTAGCTTTTCTTCATTAAGACTGGCCCCCCAAGCGGCATATTCAAGTATCTGAGCGATAACTTCGCGAGGCGTTCGACCCTTCTTCAACTCAACGATAATAAGATCACCAGAAATATCCACACCTAGCAAATCGGGGTACCTGCCACAATCACCAACATTTGCAGTCACCTGGCGTCCAATCCAGATGACAGTATTTCCACCTTCCTCATCATCAAGTAACAAAGAAGGACTATTAACGAGCCAACTCTCGAAGTGCCGCTCGTA
>JBBRXO010000087.1:0-11294 GCA_038248345.1 Armatimonadota bacterium
CGCGACAAACTGCAGGCACAGTTGGCCCAGGCACAAAAGATGGAATCGGTAGGGAGGCTGGCCGGGGGCGTGGCCCATGACTTCAATAATATGCTCGGAGTGATCATGGGGTATACTGACCTGGCGCTACAGGAAATCAATCCTACGCATCCGCTGTACGCCCATCTGAGTGAAATCAAAAAAGCGTCCGAGCGTTCAGCTGACCTGACCCGGCAACTGCTGGCCTTCGCCCGCCGGCAAACTGTGGCACCCAAGGTGCTGGATTTAAACGACACCGTGGATGGAATGCAAAAGATGCTGCGACGTCTTATTGGGGAAAACATCAACCTGGCCTGGCGCCCGGGAGCAGACCTGTGGCCGCTAAATATCGACCCTTCACAGATCGACCAGTTGCTGGCCAACCTGTGTGTTAATGCCCGCGATGCTATCGATGGAGTGGGTAATATCACCGTTACGACAGCAAATGCCGAATTGGATGAAGAGTACTGCGCTGTACATACGCTCGCCAAACCTGGGCAATATGTGCGGCTCCAGGTAAAAGACGACGGCAGCGGCATGGATGCACAAACGATAGAGAATATCTTCGAGCCATTTTTTACCACCAAAGAAATCGGGCAAGGTACCGGGTTGGGTCTGGCCACGGTATACGGCGTCGTAATGCAGAATAACGGCAGTATAGAGGTAGAAAGCCAACCCGGAGCGGGGACGACATTCTCTATTTATCTACCTCGCTACATCACTAAAGCAACCTCATCCATGCCTGCTGAAGAGACACAACCGGCGCAACGGGGGCAGGAGACGGTGCTGCTGGTAGAGGATGAACCGGCCATCCTGAATGTGGTAAGACGTGTGCTGGAACAGCAAGGATATAAGGTGATATCCTCCGACACACCGGGGGAGGCAATCCAGCTGGCAAATGAGCACCACGGGGAGATTCACCTGCTCATGTCTGATGTCATCATGCCGGAAATGAACGGCCGCGACCTGGCCCGGCGCGTGCAGACGCTATACCCCGGTATCAAATGTCTCTTCATGTCCGGTTATACGGCTGATGTAATAGCCCACCATGGGGTGCTGGAAGAAGGCGTTAACTTCATTCAAAAACCATTCATGATACAGGAACTAGCCATCAAAGTGCGGGAAGTATTGGATAAAAGAGGGTAAGCCAGCTAGGCACTTGGGCATGTAGGATATCCCCTGGGAACGCTGGCGTCCCGCCTGCCCCTGCCAAGGGACATCGTCTTAGAACCTTGATTCGCATGATTAGAGGATTAGCGTGAGGATAATGCCTTTGCTGTTGGATTGCGCATAATTGAATGTAGGGAATATCATTACTGCTGAGGCTATCCAACAACGAAGACAAATAGCGCCGTTATAATCCTTTAATCATGCGAATCAAGGTTCAAAGACAAAAAGGGCGCTCCCAGACAGTTATCCACCGCCCATTTGTAGTGCGTGACCGCCACAGACTACCCTATAAAGCCAAATTCTCAAAACACCCCACCTGACCACTCTTTGTTGCATAATTCCACCAACTTTGTCGTATATACCTATTGTAGAATCTGGCATCGCCTGTTACACTTGATTTACGATCTTTCTTTTCCGGAGGGCAAATGATGTCTATCCGTTTTTCCGCGGCAGAGATGCTGCAGGTGGCTGAACAGATTGAGCACAACGGGGTGGCGTTTTATCGCGTTGCGTCCGAGCAGGTTACCGAGGCAGATGCGAAAGCGTTGTTGCGGGAACTCTCCGGCTGGGAGGAGAACCACGCCGCGCTCTTCGCCGCCATGCGCGCTGACCTGAACGACGCTGAGCAAGCAGAGACCGTCTACGACCCGCTTGACGAGATGCTACTCTACCTGCGCACCTTCGCCGACGGGGTGGTCTACACTGATGATCCATTTACCCTCTTCGGCGTAGTGCCGGAGTTAAGGAAAATTCTCGATATCGCGCTGGATCGTGAACGCGACTCCATCATCTTCTACACCGGCATGCGCCAGTATGTGCCCAAAGCGCTGGGGCTGGACAAGCTGGAGCACGTGATCCGAGAAGAGTTTAGCCACGTCAATATGATAGAGAAGCAAATCGCCAAACTCACCGCCTGAGGAGCTTGCCTGATGATTAAATATATTGCTGACGCCTCCATGCTGGAATGGGTCACGAATTTGATCAGTAACACCACGGTGTACGGGGTGCAGGCGAAGGCGGATCGCTTCGCATATGATACCCTCACCGATGCCAGCGCATTGCGGCTGGACTTCGATGTCACCATCCTACCGCCGAAGAAGTACTTCCAGCCGCTGGTGGAGAAGATCATGGAGTTCCACGAGGATGGGCATTACGAGTCAGTGATCGACAATCGCCCCTTCGTGCTTTTCGGCGTTCACCCATATGATATTGTGGCAATAGCGCAGATGGACGCCGTCTTTCGCAAGGACAATGCCGATATCCACTACCTCACCCGCCGCCAGCAGGCCACCATCGTGGCGTGTGACATCCAGAATACCTCGCCCACCATGTTCGCCGCGTGCATGGGCACCTCCACTGTGCAGGAGGGTTTCGACATTCTGCTCACGCGCATCGGCGCTGGCTATATAGCGGATGTGCGTACCGAGAAGGGCGAGGTGTTGCTGCAGTACCTGGGCGAGGTACCGGATGCCGACCCGCTGCTGCTGGCGCGGCGCGAGCAGTTCTGGGATGACGCGCACCGCTACATGAACAAGTACCTGCTGAAGTGCGCCCCCACCGACTTGCCCAAGCTACTGGAGACGCAATATGACAATAAGGTCTGGGAGACGAACGCGGCGCTCTGCTACTCCTGCGGCAGTTGCAACCTGGTATGCCCCACCTGCTATTGCTTCGAGGTGATCGACAAAGTAGACTGGTCGCTGAAGGAAGGCGAGCGCATCCGCCGCTGGGATGCCTGCATGTTGCGCGACTTCGCCCAGGTGGCGGGTGGCCATAACTTCCGCCGCAGCCGCGAGGAGCGCTACCGGCACCGCTTCTACCGCAAGGGGCAATATATGTGGAAACGCATGGGGCAGATCGCCTGCGTCGGCTGTGGCCGCTGCACCAGCGCCTGCACCGCGAAGATCGCCAACCCGGTGGAATTATATAACACGCTGCTGGAGGGATGACGCGCATGAATACCGAGACATTGCCGGAAAAAGATATCTACCTGCCTATGCCCGCGGTGGTGGAACGCTCCTATCCGCTGAATGATCTCGATCGCATGTTCGAGATTCGGCTGGGCAGCGGCAAACCGCTGGGGCATATGCCTGGGCAATTTGTCAGCGTCACCGTGCCGGGCATCGGCGAGGCCCCGATATCGCTCTGCACCGCGCCGGATGAGCGCGACACCTTTCAGCTGGTGGTGCGCAAGGTGGGGCGGGTGACTGCCGCACTGCATGATCTGCCGCCGGGGTCGCCCATCGGCATCCGTGGGCCTTTCGGTAACCATTTCCCCGTCGATACTGAGTTGCCGGGCAAAGACCTGGTCATCATCGTCGGCGGCATCGGCATCGTGCCCATTCGCTCCGTCATTCAATACGTGCTGGAGCACCGTGCGGACTATGGCGCTATCAATATCCTCTACGGCGCGCGCACCCCGGGGGACAGGCTCTTCCTCGGTGAGATTGAGCAATGGCGCGCCTACGAGGGTGTCAGCTATCAGGAGACGGTGGACCGCGGCGACGAGGGCTGGAAGGGCAACATCGGGGTGATCACCACGCTGATGCCCGGCGTGCCGGTGCACCCGGAGAAATCGCGCATCATCATCTGCGGGCCACCCATCATGTATAAGTTCGTCATCACCGGGCTGGAGGCGCGCGGCATTCCACTGGAGCATATCTATGTATCGCTGGAGCGCCGCATGCGCTGTGGCGTGGGCAAGTGTGGGCATTGTCAGATCAACCGGCTCTACGCCTGCATCGACGGCCCTGTTTTCAACTTCGCCGACCTCACTGATCTTCGGGAGGCCATATGAGTAAACCACGTGTCGCCATCTTCGATTTCGCCTGCTGCGAAGGCTGCCAGTTGCAGATCGTCAATATGGAGGATAGTATCCTCGACCTGCTTTCGCTCGTCACTCCAGTAGAGTGGCGCGAGGCGATGTCGGAGTCGAGCGAGGAGTACGATATCGCCATCATCGAAGGCTCCATCACCCGTGCCTCCGATGAGGAACGGCTGAAGGTGATCCGCAGCAAAGCGAAGATCCTCATCGCACTGGGAGCCTGTGCCACTATCGGCGGGGTGAACAAACTGGCGAATAACTTCGAGAATATCGAGGAAGTGAAGCGCTGCGTCTATGAGGACGCCTCGCGTATGCCGCACCTGATCAGCCAGCCGGTGAAAGCGGTGAACGAGGTGGTACACGTGGACTTTATGGTACACGGCTGCCCCATCACTATCAGCGAATTCACCTACATCATCCGCTGCTTGCTCATCGGTACCACACCGGTGATCCCCAACTTCTCGGTATGCGTGGAGTGCAAGATGCAGGAGAATATCTGCCGCTACGAGTACAACGAAATCTGCCTGGGGCCGGTGACACGCGCCGGCTGCAATGCCCCCTGCCCAACAGGCGGCATGTGGTGCTTCGGCTGCCGGGGCTATGTGGATGACCCGAATGTGAACGGCGCCATGGACGTAATGGAGCGCTACCGTAAAACTCCGGCTGACCTGATTAGCCGCCTGGCCTTGTTTAACAGCCCGCAGGAGACGAAGAATGGCAAAAATAATTGACCTGAAAGTTCACCATATCACCCGGGTAGAAGGCCACGGCAACATCACCCTGCACGCCGTCGATGGGAAGATAGATAAGATCGAATGGCAGGTACCAGAAGCGCCGCGCTTCTTCGAGGCGATGGTGCGCGGGCGCAACTGGGAAGATATCCAAACGGTGGTGAGCCGTATCTGCGGCATCTGCTCGGTGGCGCACTCGCTGGCGTCGCTCAAGGCCATTGAGGACGCGATGGATATCGTCGTCTCGCCACAGACGGACAAGCTGCGTATGCTGGCGCTCTATGGCGAGGTTATCGAGAGCCACGTGTTGCATATCGGCTACCTGGCCGCGCCTGACCTGCTGGGCACCAAGTCGGTGGTGCCGCTGGTGGCGTCACATCCAGATTTAGTGCATTGCATTATGCGCCTGCACAAGTTGGGCAACACCATGATGCTGCTCATCGGTGGCCGAAAAACCCACCCGGTTACCTTCCGCCCCGGCGGCTTCGGGGCGTTGCCCAATGCCGCTACCCTGCGCGAGCTGATCACCCTCTTCCGCGCGGCACTGGCCGACCTGCAGCTCCTGGGCGAGGCGGTGCATTCGGTGAAGGATAAACTGCCCGCCTTCGAGCGCGACACCGAGTATGTGGCGTTGGTTGACCGTGGCACCTACACCTTCTACCACGGCAACATCGGCAGCAGCGACACCACTAACACGGTGGCGGTGCAGAAGTTCAAACAGGTAGCCAATGAGTACGTGGTGGAGCAGAGCACGGCCAAGTGGGCCAAATGGCACCGCGACAGCTACATGGTGGGGGCGCTGGCGCGTTTCAACCTCAATGCCGCCCACCTGCAACCCGGCGCGGCGGAGCTGGCGCGCTACTTCGGCCTCTACCGCGGCATCTGCAACCCATACCTGAACACCGTAGCACAACTGGTAGAGACCATGCACGCGGTAGAGCACAGCCTGGAGCTGGCGGACAGCCTGCTGGCAGCGGGCATCCAACCGGAGGTGCCGCACGTCACCCCCAAGGCCGGCTGGGGCGCGGGCGCAGTAGAGGCCCCGCGCGGCATCCTCTTCCACAGCTACGCCTTCGATGACAACGGCACCTGCACGGGCGGCAACATGACCATCCCCACCAACCAGAACCACGCCAACATCCAACTGGACATGGAAAAACTAGCCCCCACCCTCATCAACCTCCCCCCCGAGGAGATCAAACTGAAGCTGGAGATGCTGGTGCGGGCGTATGATCCGTGTATATCTTGTTCTACGCATTAGAGGTGTATATCATGGGCGAAAATGAGCAAAACTTACAGTGTAAATATAATGACCCACGCCCGATGAGCAAGAAAAAGAAGGCGCGGGTAGATGCGGCTATTGCTGCCTTAGATCAAGGATCTATTTCTGCAGATGAATTTTTTGCGAAGTTTGTGATAGCGTTAGAGATGAAACGGAAATAGCCCCCACCCCTTCCTCACCTCCCCCTGAGGAGATCAGAGGTGAAGTAGGGGCACAAGGCTTGTGCCCCATTTCGTAACCATAGCATCAATTGGTCATGTCTCCGATACCCCGTATCAAGGGCACATGCCATGTGCCCCTACAAATTCCGTCACCGTATCGCAATAGTACATCAGATAACAACCACTTCCTCACCCGTATCCCGCCTATCCACGCAAACCCGAATCCACCCGTCGAAGCTGTCGGCCAGCTTAATGAGGACGGCGTCGTTTAGCTCGTTCATCAGCTGCTGCTGCTCGGGGTGGTTGGGGGTGTCAAGGATCTGTTGGGCGGTGGGGTAGCGCTGTTCTACTTCGCTGATACGCTCATCGAAGAAGGCTTTGCGGTCCGGGTTTTGCCAATCGTAGTCCCAGTAGTAGATGTGGCCGAAGTCGTCCTTGCGCAGCGAAATGCACACCAGGCTGTTGTTGCGGCAGCGGGCAATGGCGATGACGTCGCGTGGAAGGAACTTGTCTGCTTCATGGTCGACAATTACCTGCAGCAGATCCTCCGGCCAGTCGCCCGCCTGCTGGGTGGTCGGGACACCGAAGAACTCTACCGGGCAATCACTGTGCGCCGAATTAGCTAGCGCGTCAGTTTTACCGGGAACAACTGTCACAAATGTGTAGCGAGACTCCGCGGCGCTACCGCCATTTTGGGCGGTGAGAAACCGACGATATTCCAGCGGCAGTTGCATATAGAATTTCCAGTCATTGCTATACGTATTCGCCTGGGTAGGCCGGGGGTACGAACCGGTGATCGCTAATTCCATCCTCTTCTCCTCTTCGTAACGGGCATATGAATAACCAAAACCAATGGCAATAGTTTAACATAATCAAAGTGCGCTTGTCGTGGGCGAAATACCTATTACCCGATTTGCTCCTGGCTATCTTTCATCGTGAAGAGATAGCTGCCGGAGGTCACTTCGCAGCGCAGCTGGCCATTATCGGCAACAATTCGAGTGATACCGGGAGCAGAGGCTAGCGGTAGCCCGCCTTCCCATGCCTCGGCAGCGGGCAGGTAGACGGTGGCGCTGCTGTTGGGCGGGATAGTTACTGCCAGCGTAAACATGCCTGCAGACCGTTCCCACCGGGTTTTGATCAGCCCGTGGAGAGAGCGGTGGCTGGCTTCTGCCCACGTGAGGCTGCCGCCCGGTTGCGGGTGGATCACCACATTGGCGAAGCCGGGGTGCGCCGGGTCAAGGCCGATGCCCGCCACCGTCGCGAAGAGCCACTCACCCACCGAACCCAGCGAATAGTGGTTGAAGGAGTTCATGCTCGGATCCTGCAGCCCCTTCTCGTGGTGGCAACCATCCCAGCGCTCCCAGATGGTAGTTGCCCCTTGCAGTACCGAATATAACCAACCGGGGTAGCTACGTTGCTCCAACAGCGTATAGGCCAGTTCCGTGCCGCCGCTCTCTGTTAAAACGCGTTGCAGGTAGCTGATGCCCACGAAGCCGCAGGTGAGATGATCATCATGGGCATGGATATTCGTCAGCAGATGCGCTGCCGCCGGAGAGCGTAGCGCCACCGGCAACAGATTGAAGTATAACGCCAGCACATAGCCCGTCTGGGTATCGCCCGTGATACTCCCATCCCCGAACACGAAGGTGCGGGTGAAGGCGTCGCAGACGCTTTGGAAAAGTCCGCGGTAATGCGCGGCGTCCTCGTTATTTCCCAACACGGTGGCAGTACGCGCCGTCAGGTCAGCCACATGGGCGTAGAATGCGGTCGCCAGCACATCTTTGGGAGTATCCGCCCCGATGGAAAGCCAGTCGCCAAAGCCATCTGCCGGTGAAATGTTGTCTGTGCTTCGCCCCTGCAGATAGTCTACCCAGGCTTTCATATGCGGGTAGCAGCGGGCTAGCAGGCGGGTGTCGCCGTAATTGCAATAATGCACCCACGGCACTATCACCCCCGCGTCGCCCCAGGCGGGCATACCATCATAGCTGACATCCCAATTGAAATTACGTGCCACTGCTTCTTCGGCGCTTTTCGGCATGATATCCGGCGCAATCAACGGGAATACACCATTCGGCAGTTGCGCGTCATTCACATCCGTCATCCATTTTGTGAAAAACGCCGCCAGATCCATGTTGTAACAAGCAGTGCGCGCAAAAACCTGCGCATCGCCCATCCAACCCAGACGCTCATCACGTTGCGGACAATCGGTGGGCACCTCCAGAAAGTTGCCGCGCTGACCCCAGATGATATTGGAGTAGAGCTGATTAACGAGTTTATCGGAGCAGGTGAACTGCCCGGTGGTCTCGGCGTCCGTGTGAATCACGATTCCGGTGATGGTCTCCAGCGTCGGCGGCTCAGTCAGGCCGGTCACCTCTACATAGCGGAACCCGTGGAAGGTGAAATGCGGCTCGAACACCTCTTCACCCTCGTCGCGTAGCAGGTAAAGATCGGTGCTGCGCGCCGAGCGCAGGTTTTCCGTATAGAGTAACCCGTCCGGGTAGAGCATCTCGCCGTAGCGGAGCGTCACTGCTGTTCCCACCGCGCCGCGCACGCGCAACCGGACGCGGCCCACCATATTTTGCCCCATGTCGATGACGTAACGATAGTCATCAACCTTGTTAATCGCCACCGGTGTCAGCTCCTGCACCGCGCGTACGGGCGGATAGCTGGCAAAGCAAAACGGCACGCTGTCGCGCAGCTCTAAATGTGGTGCCCGCCATGCAGCGGCATCGAAGCCAGGGGTACACCAGCCGGGCATCTCGCGCCGGGCATCATAGGTCTCGCCGAGGAGGAAACCGGAGCCGACGATCGGCCCTTTGGCGCATTG
This sequence comes from Armatimonadota bacterium, assembly GCA_038248345.1. Taxonomy (GTDB): domain Bacteria; phylum Armatimonadota; class Hebobacteria; order CAIYQO01; family CAIYQO01; genus CAIYQO01. The sequence continues at coordinate 9,014 of JBBRXO010000087.1, forward strand.
CCACGCCGTCCCGCTGCTCACCGTCTCGCAGGTGCCATCGGTGTAATTAATCTCCACCTGGCAGAATATCTCCGGGCGCGTACCATAGTAATTCACATTACCAGCCCAGCCCAGCCGCCCGCAATACCAGCCCTCGCCCAACACCAGGCCCAGCGTGTTGTCGCCAGGTTGCAGGTAGTGGGTCAGGTCATATTCCTGCACGTAGATCCGCTGCCGATAGTCTGTCCAACCGGGGGCAAAGAGGGCATCGCCTACCCGTATCCCGTTGACCCACAGCTCGTAAATCCCGCGCGCTGTAACGTAGGCCCGCACCTGCGCAACCTCGCGCAGCGGACACGCCGCGCGGAAATAGCTGGCCGGGCGCGGGGATAGCTCGGGCTCGTTGGGGGCATAGCTCATCCACTCCCCGTGCCAATCCGCCTCCGCCAGCAGCCCCATCTCCCAGCACGACGTCGCACTCCACGGGGAGGTTTGCCCCAATTCATCGGTATATTGCACCTTCCAATAGCAACGCTGCCGAGAGACAAGGGGTGTTCCATGGTAAGTTATATGTGCCGTTTCCGCCGATTCTACTGTCCCGCTATCCCAGAGGTCACCCTTGTCTGTTGCCAATAGTTCCTCGCTCGAGGCCACGATGACGCGATACCCCCGTTGCGCCGCTCCCCGCCGTTCCGCAGCCAGCGCCCAGCTCAGCTGTGGGTTTCGCTCCCCCACTCCCAACGCATCAGTCATATATTCACAACGCAATTGTCGCGGAAAATCAGTCATGGCACACTCCTTTAGCTAAACCTAATCATTCGGCAACGCGGGGGGTGATTCCTTTCCCATATTCCATTTCGACCTGCCGGCACCAAAATAAAATACACCCCCGAACAACATGCTGTTATTCAGGGGTGTCATCTTTTTCTTACCATGGTAGGTTAATCTACAAAGTCCAGTTCCACCTGGCCGATGCGCACTTTGTCGCCGTCTTTGATGCCCTGGGCGCGCATCGTGGCGGTGATGCCCATGCGCTCCATGCTCCGTTGCAGACGATCAAGCGCTTCTTCGTTATCCAGATAGCAGGTGGCGATGAGGCGTTCGATACTGGTGCCAGAAAGCTCCCAGAGCCCCTCGTCGATGAGGTTAATCTCCAGCTCGCGGCGGGTGCGACGCACCACCACGTGGTCGCGCTGTTCCACTTTTTCTTCCAGCGCTGCCAGATCTTCCATCTCCTGCAACTTGGCATCCACTGCGAAGAGCAGTGTGTCCACCCCCGCACCGGTGACGGCGGAAATCTGGTAATATGGCAAGCCCAGCTCATCCAACCGGGGGCAGATATCCTCCAGGTAGACCTCCGAGTCGGGCAGATCGCATTTGTTCAATGCTACAATCATCGGGCGTGTTTCCAGCCCGGCGCCATAGCTCGCTACTTCGTGGTTAATGGTGTTGAAAGATTCCCACGGATCCATGTCGCCGCCGAAGCCGCCGCTCACATCCACAATATGCAGCAATACCCGGCTACGCTCGGTGTGGCGCAGGAAGTCGATACCCTTGCCGCGCCCTTCCGCCGCGCCTTCAATCAGCCCGGGCAGGTCGGCCATCACAAAGCTACGGTCGCCCACCGCCACTACGCCCAGTTGCGGCTCCAATGTCGTGAAAGGATAGTCGGCGATCTTCGGGGTGGCGGCGCTGGTGCGCGCCAACAAGGTAGATTTCCCCGCATTAGGCATCCCCAGCAGCGCGATATCCGCGAGGAGCTTCATCTCCATCCGCAGCACGCGCTCATCAATAGGTTGCCCCTTCTCGCAGAAATGCGGCACCTGGCGCACGGGCGTGGCATAGCGGGCATTGCCGCGCCCACCGCGTCCGCCTTTCACCACCACCGCCTTCATGCCTTCATGGTCGAGATCAACCAGTAGGTCCCCGGTGCCATCGTCATACACCATGGTACCGATAGGCACCGCAATGGTGATATCCTTACCATTTTTGCCGTGACAGTTTTTGGTACCGCCGTCGCTACCGGGAGTAGCGGCAAATTTCTTATCGAAACGGAAACGCAACAGCGTACGCACGCGGTTCTGCGCCACCAGAATGACGTCACCGCCGCTGCCCCCGTCGCCCCCATCCGGCCCTCCGCGCGGAATAAATTTCTCTTTCCGAAACGAAGCTATTCCATTGCCGCCCTTACCGGAACGGACAGTAATATTTGCTGTATCTATAAACACATAGCTATTATACCGTATTTTGGGGCATAGCGTTTGTGGAAGGTCTGTAGGTTTTATAGTAGCATGGGCGTCTC
>JBBRXO010000088.1:0-11218 GCA_038248345.1 Armatimonadota bacterium
AAAACCCCTAATAAAACATCAAAACTGAGAGTTTTTCCTTAATTTTTGTCGAAATAATAACTTAGGATTATTAACACTTTAAAACGAGCTACAAATATGCTGGAAAACCTCTCATTTTAAATCTTTAATTTGGGGTTTTTCAGGGGCTCCCTAGTGCGACTGGCAGATATCCGCCTCGATTCCAACGTTCTCATCCTCGGTCCCGGCCCAATTGGGTTGATGGCGCTGGCGTTGGTGAAACGCATGGGCGCACGCCGCGTCTTTCTAAGTGCCTTCAGTAGCGAGAAGGCACGTATTGAAGTGGCACGAAAATTCGGCGTGGATGAAGTAGTGGATCCCTCGGTTACCCCCCTGCCCACCTACGATTTCGGTTGCCAGATCGACCGCATACTGGTGACCACCCCACCACCGACACTGAATGACGCATTTCAGGTAGCCAGTACTGGTGCGATCATATCATTCATCGGCATTGCCTATGGAGACAAAGGATTCTGCACATTTGATGTAAATAGCTTCCATTTCAAAAAGCTGCAACTCCGCGCCTCCTTCGCCTCACCTGCGCTCTGTACCCCACTCGCTTTGCAATATCTGCGCGAAGGCGTGATTGATGGTGAAGCAATGATCAGTCATCGCTTCTCGTTGACCAAGATAGAAGAAGCAGTACGCGTTGCGCGAGACACCACCCAATCCGTAAAAGTCGTGGTGATTTAGGATATATCAATTTTTTAGAAGGAGTTTACCATGCCAACAACTGTCGGCGTTATCGGCTGTGGAAGTATCAGCCGCTTCCATTTTTCAGGTCTGGAAAAGGCCGGGGCGAAGATCGCCTGGGTATGTGACCTGAACGAAGCAGCAGCACGCCCGTGGGCGGAGAAATTTGCTGCACGCTACACCGCGGATTATCGCGAGGGGCTTGCCGACCCGACGGTAGCGCTTATCGACATCACTACCATCTCCTCGGTACATAAAGAGATCTGCATGGGAGCGATAGCAGCCGGTAAGGCAATTATCTGCGAAAAGACCCTCACCGACAACCCAGCTGACTCACTGGAAATCGCCCAGGCAGCAACGCAAGCAGATACTTATTTAGCGACTGCCTACATGAAGCGCTACTTCCCAGCGGCACAACAGGCAAAGTCTCTTCTGGCGGATATGGGACAGATCATAAGTATCCATGCGCGCTCCTGGCAACCGTGGGATTTATGGAATACCCCACTGGATGCCGGTCTTACCACCCATCCATCGGTTGTACGGCGGATGTATGGTGGTGGTGTCCTCGTATGTGCTGGTAGCCATATCCTCGATCTGTTGCACTGGTTCGGGGGACGCCCCAGCGCTGTCTGCGGTGACATGCATGTGCGTGAAGGAATGGACATCGATAATCAGGCAAACGCAATGCTCTGGTTCGAGAACGGAGGTATTGCTCATCTCGAATGTTGCTGGCATCCATTACGCTTTGCCGGATATGAAAAAAATGGCTGGGACGAACGACTGGAGATCAACACTATCTCCGGGCGATTAGATTTATACACTGTCATGTGGGATCATCCACTCAACAATGGCGCGCTTCTGGTTCATCAGGATGCTGCGACCGGTAAGACGACTGAGTACCGCTATACCGCACAAAATCCTTTTGATTTGGAAATTGCCGAGATGCTACGCTGTTTTTCTTCGGGTTTGTCACCATCACCATCTGCTTGGGACGGTTATGTAGTAGACGAGCTCATCGCGAGTATCCAACAAAGTGGAACAAGCAAACAGGTGGTAAATATCGACTGGAAGTTCTAGAAATAGGCATATTGCATAGCGCAAAAAAGAACAGGTGGTGTATGTAGTCTCAATGCCCACATACACCACCTGTAGGGAAAACTTACTCCCCTAACAATCGTTGCATCAGCATCTGCTGAAACCCAGCCAAATCTTCCCAGGCAAGAGCGACTTCCATTATGGGGGCAGTCGGGTCGACAACGGTGAAACCCTCATCATCTACGCGGATGCCCATCTTCTCTATTTTCAGGAACTCGCGACTGTGTGCCAAGTGCACTGCGACGGTATCGAAGAGAATAGAGCTGCGAAGCTGCGGTTGCCCGGCGAACCACCCGTCCTCCGCATTATTTGTGTGATAATATTCCAGCCAAACACGATAGTTTTCCAGTACCATCTGCACCAACGGCGAGGAACTGGCGGCGAGACGCTGCAAATCACTGCCGGACAGTCGCACATTACCACAGGTATCCAAGGGGGTGAAAACCATCGGCCATTTTGCTGTAAATGTAATCTTCGAAGCAACAAGGTCTTTGACGACATTAAACTCGGCGACAGCGCCCTCCAAGTCATCGTTATTACGGTTTATTGATCCTTGCATCCCTATAAAGAGAGCGCGTTCTGCTATCCGAGGTTCTAATTTCAGCGCGTCTCCAATATTTGTGAGCGGTGCAATTGCGATAATGGTGATTTGCTCTTCACTATTCATCACCAAATCAACAATTGCCGCTGCGGCGTCCGCAATAATAACCCCCGGATACTGAAGGATATCGTAACCCTCCACCCATGCCTTTTGAGTCGATTCCACTTCACCTATTGACCGCCCAATGGCGATGGGGATATCCGTGCGGCCCACCATCTCCAGCATACGCGCTGTCAATGCAGCCCGGTACCTGGTATCGCCAGTAGCCATGGTGATCAAACGAAGATCCAGCTCGGGGGATTGCAGCAGCATAGCCAGTGCCCACGTGTCATCAATGTCCGTCCCGATATCTGTATCGAGAATAACTGGAATAGCCATAGTCTATAACTCCTCATGTTAATATTTGCAATATTTCATCTTTGAACACGCTTACTTCCACAGTACCATACCAACATATGATACTGTATCGGCGCCATTAATATAGGAAAGCCCGACCGATGTGACGAGGGCGTTGATATCCAACCCCTGCGCTTCTACCGAGGACATCGCCAACTCGGGGAAGCGGCACGGTTCGTCGGGGCAGCTACACACTTCGCATTGATCACAACTACCGCAGCCGAAAGCAATGAATTCGGAGTCAGGGCAGAGTTCTACCAATTGCGCGAGAATCTTTCGCACACTGTTATTGTGAGTATGTGCGGCCTCGGTCATACCTTCAAAATCCCACGAATCTTCTAGTGTCGTGATGCTCTGCAATACCAGACTATGTGAATAAGTGAGCAAGCGCGCTTCCAACACCGCCAACTCACCTGCGTAAGGCGGACAAGTCCATGATTTGCCTGATTTGCCGCAATAATTCACCAGGCAACTCTGGCGCACTTCTTCTTCGGCGAGTAAACCTGTCGACGATCGAACTCGTGCATGGGTAACTCCCGCCGCCTCCGCAAGTTGCTGTATTGTTGCTGACATTTCCGTCATAATTTGATTCCTTTGGCCTTGAGCATCTCTAATGTGAGTATAACAGAATCACGAAGTAGATAAAAGCAGCGATCCTCAAAAAAAATTAGTAAAAACGAAGAAATCAGGCAACAAAAACTGTTAGTTGGTGTCAAAGATTGTAATCAAATAAACAACCAGTATGACACTGCCGTTATATGACACATGCCAGCAACTTGAATAGACTGGCCTGCGTATCATACAATGGAAAACAAATCACAGGATATACACTTTAGGAGGTGTTTATGATAACACGTATTCTCATTGCGTTTATGCTGATGTTAATGGCCATCAGCGTGCTGGCAACGGAGACGGAGAACAATGGTCTCCCGATTCTCCCTGCAGCAGAACAAGTCATTATTGATGGAAAGACCGGAGACTGGGATCTGTCTGGCGGTATCTTTGCCTCCAGCGATGTGGAAAACCAGCGCGACAAATATGGCGTCTGGCTCCACGGGATGTATGATGCAGACAATTTCTATCTGCTGGCGAAATGGAATGATGAAACTCCCCTAAATAACCCGGGCAGCTCCAAAGGAGATTACGGATTCGCTGGCGATTGCCTGCAATTCCGCATCATCACCAATCCGGACACAGCCGAGCGCACTTCGCACTGGACAACCTGGCGCGATCGCGACGCCGTTGACACCATGGATGCTGCCTACGGCAAACAGTTCAACCAGGGTAACCTGCGCAACGCAATAGACAAAGGCGCAAAAATGGGTTTCCAGGTGAATGCAGACCGCAAAGGATACGCGCAGGAGATTGCTATCCCCTGGTCTTTACTGCTGGCAGATGGTAAAACAGCGCCGAAAGCTGGCGAGAAGATCGTCATCACCTTTGAGCCTAACTATACCATTGGCACCGAAGGGCGCATCTCAATTAAAGAAAACTTCAAACCCGGAATAGTGCCAGATCGTGTCTTTACCTTTATGTCCTCGCCCTCCTGGGGCTACGGGACGCTGGAAGCAAAAGGAGATATTCAGCCACATGCGGAACGACTATCGGATGGACGGGAATTCCCCGTCAGTATGGTAAACGGTGTTCCGGCGGTCGACTGGACCGATCTGATTAAAAACAAGGAGCTGAAAGGTTTTAAGACCATAACCTTTACCATGCCGGAAGATGGCTTCATTTCGCTGATTATCAAAAATCAGGAAGGCGCAACTGTACGACAACTGCTGAACAGCGCCTTCTATGTCAAAGGCAAACATGATGTAAAATGGGATGGCCTGACCACTATGAACTGGCGCACGCCTGGAGCACCAGTACCAGAAGGTGAGTATACCTGGGAAGCAATCTGGAACAAAGGTATCGGACTGAAATTCGTGGGCTGGGCTGACAACAGCGGTAGCGCCCCCTGGGATTCTACCCCGCAAGCAAACTGGGGCGGTGACCATGGTTCACCCGTCAGTGTCACCTCTGATGATAAGCAGGTTTATCTCGGTTGGTCTGGTGCCGAAGCTGGCAAAGCGCTGCTCGGCTGCGATCTGCAGGGGAATGTGCTGTGGAAACAGAGCCGCGCCGGTATGGCAGGCGCCGAATTGCTAGCCGTTGATAATGGTACCGTATATGCCCAGCACTGGGGTGGCGACCTTTATCGTGTTGATAGCAAAAAAGGTGGCTATACCGCATGGGTAGGCTCCGATAACTCCCCCGATATCATGATTAAGACACTCTGGGGCACCGATAAAGTGAAGCAGGAAAGTGCCGATTCCCTGGATGCCAAAAATGGCAAACTCTATCTGGGCTTCTCCAAAGCTGACACCGTTATGCTCCTTGATGGACAAACCGGCAAGGTGCTGAAACAATTTGATATCAAAGCTCCCACCGATATCAAAGCAGTTAGCGATACCCTGGTATATGTCGTATCAGAAGGCACCAAGGTACTAGCGCTAAACCCGCAGACGGGTGAAACGAAACCGTTCATCACTGACCTTGTGAATGCCCGTGCAGTAGCAGTAGACAAAGAAGGTTCTATCTACATCGGCCTGCGTGAGCCAGACAACCAGGTGATGATGTACTCCGCAGACGGCAAGGCTCTCGGTTCAATTGGGCGCAAAGGTGGCCGTGCATTACTGGGCAAGTGGACCTCAGACGGTATGGCGTTCATTAGCGATCTGACCATCGCTGCCGATGGCAAACTCTGGGTTGCAGAAAACGATATGGCTCCGAAACGCTTCAGCAGTTGGGATCCAAAAACTGGGAAACTGGTGAAGGAATTCTTCGGCCCCACAACCTACGGCGCTTTGGGTGGCGGTATCAACCCCACCGATCCATACCTCATGGTTGGGCAGGGATGCGAATGGCGCATCGACCCTAAAACTGGTCTCAGTACCAACCTCGGTTGTTTCACTCGCGACGGGATGGAAAACTCACGTTTTGGCATCGGGAATGGCGGCAGAACTTACCTGGCGGTAGCGCCAGGGTGGATTGCTGGCTCTGATATAATTCGCATCTTCGAGCGTCTAGGCGATGCTGATTATAAGCTTCGTGCAACTTTCACCTACCACGGCAAAGGTGCTGCTGCCCAAACAACCTTCTGGGCTGATGAAAACGGCGACAGTATTGTGCAACCAACTGAAGAAAAAAATTATAACGGCAAAGTGGAATTCAGTGGCTGGTATATGTACTTCGGGACAGATATGTCTATCTACAGCGGTACTCGCCAATTCAAAGTTGCTGGCTTCACCGCATGCGGTGCGCCGAAATGGGACTTGGCAGCTCCTGTAGTAATGCCCAGCTACGGACTCGGATCAGCAGATGGCACCCTCGTAATGCGCCAGGGTGATTACAACGTATCGAATGGCTGGAATTACTGCTACGATATCGCCTCCGGCAAACTACGCTGGACCTACCCCGATAACTTCGTCGGCGTACACGGCTCACATAACGCTGTACCTGCCGAAACTGGTATGATCCGTGGTTCTTTTGGCCCCTGTGGCTCTGTGAAACTACCCGCGCCAATTGGCAATGCCTGGGTAATAGCTACCAACATCGGTGAGTGGCACATACTTACAGAAAGTGGTTACTATCTCACCCGCCTGTTCGAGCCAGACCAAATGAAATTCATCTGGCCGGACAAAGCTGTCCCCGGAGTTAGCATGAACACCGTACCATGTGGCATGGGCGGCGAGGACTTTGGCGGCAGCGCCACCCTGGCAGACAACGGCAAACTCTACCTGCAGGCCGGCAAGACCGGTTTCTGGAATATAGAAGTAACTGGCCTGGAGACGGTACAAGCACTGCAGGGTAATAAGATTACCATCAGCGCTGCTGATATGGTTATGGCAAAAACCTTCCATGATGGCTATCTGCAGGAAGCGGCTGGCACTAAAAAGATAACAGTAAACCAGGCCACCCCGCAATTCACTGGCGATTTAACTAAAGATTTTGCTGGAGCCGATGTCATCAACTATCAGAAACAGGATGGCATGCCCATTCGCAGCGCTATGGTAACAGATGATAAAAATCTTTACCTGGCTTGGGATGTTACCGACAAAACACCTTGGGTTAACGGCGCAGAAGCTCCCGAATTCCTGTACGTTCGCGGTGACACCGTGGACTTCCAGATCGGATCTGACGTCAAAGCCAGTAAGACCCGCACTGATGCTGTGATGGGCGATATGCGCCTCTCCATTGGTAGTTTTGCCGGGAAAGACACCGCGGTACTCTTCCGAAAAGTATGGACAGATAAGAAGAACCAGAAAATCTTTAGTTCTGGCGTAATTCGAGAGTATCCGATGGACAGCGTCACCGTTATTGATGGTGCAGTTATTAAAACCACCAAACGCAATAACGGGTATGTGGTCGAAGCATCCATCCCACTCGCATCCCTCAATCTGAAGCCAGTTGCTGGCCAGGCACTACGCGGCGACTTCGGAGTTACCTACAGCGACGTAGCTGGTGGTGACACCGCACTCCGCGCATACTGGAGCAACCAGTCTACCGGTATCGTCAACGACGAAGTATTCGAGTTGATGCTGGAGCCCGGCAAATGGGGTGAGCTGCTAATCAAATAGTAGTATACCCTACGTTCAAAACGCGCCTGGCACTCTTTCAGGAGATAGAGTATCGGGCGCGTTTTATTGTGTCAAATTTTGCAGTCAACAACTGCTACCCCCGCAGATACCCATCAATCGCCGCTGCCGCACGTTTTCCGTCTCCCATGGCGAGGATTACCGTAGCAGCGCCGCGGACGATGTCACCCCCAGCGAAGACCCCGGGGATGCTAGTGCTGCCGTCTTCATCAGCAACGATGTTGCCCCATTTGTTCAGCTTCAGCTCCGGGGTGCTGTTCGTCAGCAATGGATTGGCGCGCGTGCCGATAGCCACCACTACGATGTCGCAGGGGATGACGAACTCGCTACCGGCGATCGGTACCGGGCGACGGCGGCCACTGGCATCCGGCTCACCAAGTTCCATGCGCAGGCACTTCAGCCCACTCACCCAGCCGCTCTCGTTCCCCATCACCTCCACCGGGGCGACGAGGAAGTCAAATTCTATCCCCTCTTCTTCGGCGTGGTGCACCTCTTCCGCACGTGCGGGGAGTTCGGCCTTGCCGCGTCGGTAGACGATAGTGGCGGCGTCCGCCCCCAGGCGTTTGGCGGTGCGCACGCTATCCATCGCCACATTGCCACCGCCCACTACCACTACACGCTGACCTTTGAGCACCGGAGTATCCACCAATGGAAAGCTGTAGGCGGCCATCAGATTCACCCGCGTCAGGTACTCATTGGCACTGTAGACGCCCTTCAGATTCTCCCCCGTTACTTCCATAAAAACGGGCAGCCCGGCTCCGTTGGCGATGAATATCGCGTCGAATTTCTCGTGCAGCTCTGCCAGCGTCCAGGTAGCGCCGATGATGACGTTGCACTCGATCTTCACCCCAGCACGCTCCAGCCGCTCCACTTCCTGCCGCACAATCTCCTTGGGCAGGCGGAACTCCGGAATGCCGTAGACCAGCACGCCGCCGGGGGTGTGGAACGCTTCAAATATCGTTACCGCGTGGCCGAACTTCACCAGCTCGCCCGCCGCAGTCAGCCCCGCCGGGCCGCTGCCCACCACCGCCACACTCTTGCCGCTGGGGGTCACCTCCACGGGTGCCAGCACTTCATCCAGATGCGTGCGCGCCCAATCGGCCACGTAGCGCTCCAGGTAGCCAACTGCTACCGGAGCACCTTTTAATCCGCGTATGCAGCGTTCTTCGCACTGGGTCTCCTGCGGGCAGACGCGCCCGGTCACGGCAGGTAGGGCGTTGTCCGCCATCAGGCATTGTGCAGCGGCGGGGAGGTTGCCCTCCGCCAGGTGATTGATAAACTGGGGGATATTCACCAGCACCGGGCACCCGGCGATGCACTTCGCCTCCTTGCACTGCAGGCAGCGCCGTGCCTCGAGCAATGCCAGTTGCTCAGTCAGCCCCAGGTTCACCTCGGAGAAGTTCCCCGCGCGCTGCGCAGCCTCCTGCTCCCGCATTACCTGCCGGTCAATTGCCATTCGCTCTTTCGCTGGTATGTTGTTGGTTGCCATAATTGTTCCTTCGCTTAATGTGGGAAATGCCCACAACCCTGTTGTAGGGGCACAAGGCTTGTGCCCACGTCATAACCATACCTTCAATTGGTCTAGTCTCCAATACCCCATATCGAGGGCACATGCCATGTGCCCCTACAATTTTAATCTACATTTCTCTTCGTGCCGTGCCAATGCTTCTTTCTCAAAGTCGGCATAGGTACCCAGACGCTCACGCAGGCTGGCGAAATCTACCTTGTGCCCGTCGAACTCCGGGCCGTCTACGCAGGCGAATTTCGTCTCCCCGCCCACGCTCACCCGGCAGCCGCCGCACATGCCGGTGCCGTCGATCATGATGGGGTTAAGCGAGACGATGGTGTGGACACCGTAGTGACGGGTGAGTTCAGTCACCGCGCGCATCATCGGCACCGGGCCGACGGCGTAGACGATATCCACCCCGCCCTTTTCCAATTCATCTTTCAGTGCCTCGGTGACAAAGCCGTGCCGCCCCAGGCTACCGTCGTCGGTGCAGATGACCACTTCACCACATTCTGCCAGTTCCCGGGCGAAGATAACCCACTCTTTCGAGCGTCCGCCAATGATACTGGTGACGGCCACACCATTGGCATGTAAACCCCGCGCAATTGGATGAACCACCGCGGTGCCCACGCCCCCGCCGACACAAACCGCGTGGCCGTGCTCCAGCAGTTCTGTTGACTTGCCCAGCGGCCCGACGATATCCTTGATATGATCACCCGGCTGCAACGCCACCAGCTCACGCGTGCTCACCCCCACTGCCTGGATCACCAGCGCGATGCTTCCCTTTTCTACATCGGCATCGGCGATGGTCAGCGGTACGCGCTCTGATCCCTCGCCCTTGCGCACAATGACGAACTGTCCCGGTTGGCGGATCTTCGCCAGGCGCGGCGCGCTGACATCGAGGCGAAAAACGTTGGGGGATAATTGGATATTTGCTAGTATTTCGTGCATTATGACCTCCGTCACGGAAATATTATACTAAAAAACCTCGTAGAAGCGGCGCTGGCCATCTCTACGAGGTTAAACGGTTCTGGACTGGTGGAGCCAAGCGGACTCGAACCGCTGACTGGTCCGTGCGAGGGACCCGTTATCCCGCTTAACTATGGCCCCAAAACCGAAAAGAGTATAGCATTCAGACGATGGTGTGTCAAATTCGCTTGATACTTATTCTTGTACCAGAAATAGCATTCACATTTTTTCTCTTAAGCATTATACTTGCAACATGGTGGTAAATACGATGAATAATTATGAGGCGATATTCCGGCGGCAATCAATCCGAAATTATGCGGATGAGCCAATTGTCGCGGAACATTTGGTGCAGGTCGCTACGCTTACCGAAATGGATAGGATCAACACAGATATCGCACTAGATATCCAACTGGTAGATGGCGCGAAGATGCAGCGGGTGCTGTCCGGGATCATCGGCAACCTGGGAAAAATCATCGCCCCGCATTATCTGGTAGCAAGCGCCAGCCCGCAGGGAAACTACTTGGAGGAAGTTGGCTACGCCGTGGAAAACCTGGTTTTGCGTCTAACAGCAGCAGGAATCGCTAGCTGTTGGATCGGGGGCCATGTTAAACCCGAGCAACTGGCCACCGTCGTCACCATCCCCGATGGGCACGAACCCGTGGTGATAGTAGCGCTGGGGATGCCGGCAGCGCACGTGGAACTATACCGCGTCGACTCTGAAAATAAACATCGAAAAACCGGCGCGGAACTCACTCTGGCAGGAGAGGTGAGCAAAAACTGGGAGCAACTCCTCCCAGCTCTTCTCGCCGCCCCATCCGCCGCCAACACGCAACCCTGGCGCTTTGCCTTTGATGGCGACACTATGCATCTTTATGCCGCCCAGCCGAATGTACTGCTGCGCCCATTGTTTGAGCATATCAACCATGTAGATATGGGCATAGTACTCTGCCACTGTGTGGTGGCAGGCCAGCACGAAGGCTTTTCACCAGTAGTTTCCGCTCTTGCAGCACCGTCGTTCGCCGGGATGCGATATTTTGTCAGCGTGAAGTTTGTCGCTGGGATTGAAATCCCGGCTGCAGGGCATTAAAATGCCAGTCGTCCGCCTTCGCGGACTACCTTCGGGGAGAAAGAGACCGGCCCGAAGGGCTAGTATGTTGCAGGTACTATCAGTCCGAAGGGCTCGTATGTTGTAGCCTAGGGACCCTCTGAAAAACAATTAATAAGACGAATCCCTCTGTGCCCTCTTCGGAGGGCACTTTTTTAGAATATTAACATTTAGTCGCTACAACATATAACTAA
>JBBRXO010000089.1:0-11048 GCA_038248345.1 Armatimonadota bacterium
CAGTTATAATTCGCCAGTAGCCAGCGCACAGCTGAAGTCGGCCATTTTACTCGCCGGGCTGTATGCCGACGGCGTCACCACGGTGACCGAGCCGGTGAAGTCGCGCGACCATACCGAGCGGATGCTGCGCGGCTTCGGCGTGGAGGTGGTGGAAGACGGGCTGACGGTGAGCGTACGTGGCGGGCAACAGCTGCTCGGGCGGCACGTGGCGGTGCCGGGCGACATCAGCAGCGCGGCCTTTTTCCTGGTGGCCGGGTGCATCATCCCCGGTGCCGAGATCACCGTGCGTCACGTGGGGGTGAACCCCACCCGCGCCGGCGTGATCGACGTGCTGCAGGCGATGGGCGCTGACCTGAGCATCACCAATACGCGCGAGGAGGGCGGCGAGCCGGTGGCCGACCTCACCGTGCGCCACGGCCAGCTGCACGGCGTGGAGATCGGCGGTGCAATAATCCCCCGGCTGATAGATGAGCTGCCGATACTGGCGGTAGCCGCCGCCTTCGCCACCGGCACGACGACCATCCGCGACGCCGCCGAACTGCGCGTGAAAGAGAGTGACCGCGTGGAGACGGTGGCGCGCTTCCTGCGCGACATGGGCGCACAAGTGCAGGAGCGCCCCGACGGCATGGTAATCACCGGCGGCCACGCCCTGCACAACGCCACGGTAGACAGCGCCCACGACCACCGCGTAGCCATGAGCGCCGCCATAGCCGCCCTGGCCGCCCACACCACAGTAAATATCAACGGTGCCGAAACCATAGCCACCAGCTTCCCAAACTTTCTGGAATTGCTGGGGGCGTTGGGGTGGGCGGGGTGAGGGTGTGGTAGAATAATCTGTGGGACGTTGCGTAAACGCGCATAAAATCGCAATCGACCAGTTTTATTGCGATTTTTATTGCGAACGCGCAAATAATCGCAATTATCCAGAGTTTTATGCTATATTTTAGGCGTGTGCGCATAAAATGAGGCCATACGAGGGAATGCTACTATGAGAACAGTGCAGCAGATAAATGATCTTTTACCGAAGTTGGACGAACATATTGCAGATGAGTTGGAAGACCAGGATTTAGATTTTAAGCAGTGGGACACGCAAAGTATAAAAAAGGCTGTCGATCTTTTGATACAGAATGCTATCTGTATGGCCAATGGCGGCGGTGGCACGGTTGTTTTCGGGGTGGCCGACAGAGTGGAATCACGCAAATTGGCCATTAAAGGGGTTCCACTTGATGTCGATGTAAATCTGTTGAAACAAGCCGTTTACGACCGCACTGACCCCAAAATAACTCCTGTCTTCGAGGAGTTACCGGTGCCGGAGGGTACTGGACGCATAATTATTATGCAGATTCATCCGGGGATTCCACCCTACACGGACACCAGCGGTCATGGGACGATACGTGTGGGTAAAGATTGCGTACCCCTTACTGGTACAATGCGAGGGAAAGTCTCGGTAGTTACTGGTGATACCGACTTCACTGCCGAGGAGATACATACTTCATCTAATAATTTGCTCTCACCAGTCGCGTTAGAGAAATTGCGTGACATTGCCCGTGCCGAAAATGCCCCCGATGATCTGATGCGCTTAAGTGACCGGGAGCTTATTCGCTCGCTCGGGCTGGAGCGGAATGGCAACCTGACGAAAGCAGCATTACTGTTGGCGGGCACCGAGGAGGCATTGCGCGAATATGTCCCCGGTTACAACTGGACATTTCTCAAAATGTCTTCCGATACCGAATACGATAATCGCGATGATCACAACTGGGCGATTCCCGCTTCAGTTATGCGTGTAGAAGAGCATATTCTCCCATACAATCCCATTACAACCTTGAGGCATGGCTTGTTTCACTTCGAGTATCGCACCTACCCAGAGGTAGCACTACGCGAAGCATTGATGAACGCATTTTGTCATAGAGACTACCGTATAGCGGGGCCGGTTATGATCAAGCTCTATCAGGATCGCCTGGAAATAAGCAATACCGGCGGGTTTATCGGCGGTGTCACGGCAAATAATATCTTGCACCACCAGCCAGTAGCGCGCAACCCACTGCTGGTGCAGGCAATGACACAGTTGCGCCTGGTGAATCGCAGTAATCTCGGCATCAGCCGCATGTACTCTTCGCTGTTGATGGAAGGCAAAGAACCTCCGGTTATTTGCGAGAGCGGCGACTCGGTGATGATGACATTCTTCCGGCGCGAGATATCACCCGCTTTCCGCTTTTTTGTGGAAGAAGAAAGCCAGGCCGGTCGGAGTCTGAACGTGGATTCCCTGCTGATTCTGCAATATCTGCTGAAGCACAGGGAGATTGACACCACCCAGGCATCCGCAATATGCCAACATTCAGAAGAACAAATGCGCGAGCAACTCGCAAATATGGAGCAAATAAACTACCTGGAACGTGGTGGCGCTAAACGCGGAACCTACTGGTCACTCAGCCACAAACTCGTCGTTACACTTGGGAATGATGGAAATGGCGGTCACCATAGCCGCATAGAATGGAATGTCGCCAAAACCAGTATCCTGAATATCTTGACGGAACGAGCGCGACATAATGAACCCGGCCTTAGTAATGCAGAAATCCGACAGATATGCCACTATGACCGAAATCAAGTACGGCGTATGGTGCAAGAGCTTATGATGGAGAACCCCCGCGTAAGAATGACCGGAACAACGAAATCGGCACGCTACGAAATGATGCGTTAGCGCGCATAAAATCGCAATACGTCGATTTTATGCGATTATTTATGCGCGTGCGCATAAACCGCGCATAAATCCAAAGCTTTATGCGATATTTTACGCGTGCGCGCATAAAATCGCATAAAACTGCTGACGGCGCCGAAACCATAGCCACCAGCTTCCCGAACTTTCTGGAATTGCTGGGGGCGTTGGGGTGGGCGGGGTGAATCATATCATTGAAATTATGCATAATGCCAGAACTACCGAGAGTTCTTTTTGTTGATTTTCAGTTGGCATTCTTTGCAAATTCCATTGTGTGTGTCATTTTTAGCCACATTGTGGAAAAATTCTGAAAGCGGTTTCTCCTCTTTACAATGTTGACATATCTTTTTTATTGCTGCAGGCATACTATACCCTCCTTATAATTTAGAGTCGCCATATAAACACAGATATAACAGATCAGAGTTATTCTATTCACTCTGGTGATTAGCAAAGTCATTAGCGATCACCCAACCGATTCCTTCAGTTATTGAAGCTGCTGTAGTCGCATTGACTACATTTCCCCACAATGGTATCCACCCCACCATCCATTGGCTTATCCCACGTCCGACTATTGTTGCCGTCGCAGCTGCAATTGCTGATTTTGCCGCGCTTTCGTCAATTCTCTTTTCAAACACTGCCCCTAGCGATATAACCATACCTATTTGGATAGGAACTATAATTAGATTATCTGCTGTCGGCAGTTGCGCTCCCGCAAATCCAACACTACCAGCCAAAAGAGCTGCACTGTGAATAATACCATGGCACCGTTTTTTTTGATCATCAGACATTGACATTTTAATACTCCTCCTGCTTTGAACGCATATATCGGTTATAGCCGATTAGTGACAAGCTGAAACAACGCGGGTGGGATCAGGCGGAGCTGGCGCGGCGTAGCCGTATCACAACTGCGCAGATATCGCGTGTCTTCACCGGTGAGCGGCGTCCGGGGCCGACGACTTGCCGGGCTATCGCGCGCGCTCTGCAGTTGTCACCCGAAGAAGTATTCCGTGAGGCTGATCTGTTGCCGAAACTGCGGCAACAACCGGAAGGAACCGAGGAGTTACTACATATTTATATTGATATGAACGAAGATGAGCGTGCCTGCACCCTCGCCATCGCTCGTACCCTCCATGGTATGGGGCACCGGGAATAGAACCCCCGCGTAAGAATGAACGAAAAAGCAAAATCGGCGCGCTACGAAATGATGCGTTAGCGCGCAATTAAATCGCAATTATCCAGATTTTTATGCGATTATTTATGCGTGCGCGCATAAATAATCGCATAAAACTGCTGACGGCGCCGAAACCATAGCCACCAGCCTCCCGAATTTTCTGGAATTGCTGGGGGCGTTGGGGTGGGCGGGGTGAGAAGGAAGAGCAGCAGAGGAAAATGAGTATTGATGTAGGCTATTCACCTATTGCCGAATATCTGTTGCGGGGTAATTATTTGATATGGGCTATTGCTGAGATTATTTGCCACCGGAAGATCAGCAGTAAAGAAGGGGAGACGCAGATTATCTGCTAATGCCACATTGACGCCATCGTATACTGATATCCCGAAACGGCTCCCGATTTCAAAAGCAGTTGTTATCAAGGAATCAATCGGGTAGTATGTTATCGATAGTTGTTGTAAATCCTGCAGATCCTGCCGTGCCTGCTCAACTGGGTATTTGAAACGAGAATTCGTGTGCGCAAGACATTCGCATACTCTAATTGAGTCAATATCGGGGCGTGCAATTCCATCCCCGGAGTGAGCTCCTGGAAGAAGGTGAGAATCTCTTCTGAATAGTCTTCGACCGAGACTGTCTTCAAAAGAATGTTAGCATCGATCACACAAGAAAAAGGCACCGCACTCATCGTTGCCTGTCTTCAGCAATCATTTCCGCAGCGGTCACCGGGAAACGTTCTCGGGTGGTCATGCGTTGGCGCATATTTGCCAGGGCGGCGTTGTGATCCTGGCGTTGTAGCAGAGTTTTTCGCACCCCTACCTCGGTAAGATGCAACACTTCTGCAGGCACCGAGCGTCTTTCCAGTGCCGCCGCTTGTTTGATCTCTTCCATCAATTTTTCCGGTATATCGCGTAACATGATTGTCGCCATTGCTTTACTCCCATATCATTATACCACTTGTTGCTCTTTTGATAACATCTTAGCAATGTCATTCCTCCTCATCCCGCAACAACCGCTCGTAGGCAGCGTAGCGTGCGGGGGTGATCTCGCCTTTTTCTACCGCATCTTTCACGGCGCAGCGGGGTTCGTGGGTGTGGCTGCAGTTGCGGAAGGCGCAGTCTTCGGCTAGTTCGGTGAATTCGCTGAAGCAGGCGGCGATCTCTTCGGGGGTCATCTTCCACAGGCCGAAGGCGCGGATGCCGGGGGTGTCGATGAGGCGGATGCCGCCCGCCAGCCGGTAGAGGCGCGAGGAGGTGGTGGTGTGGCGGCCAAGGCCGTCGCGCTGGCGCAGCGCGCCGGTGACCAGCTCCAGCGTGGGATCCAGCGCATTGAGCAGCGAGGATTTGCCCACGCCGCTGTGCCCCACCAGCACGCAGGTGCGCTCCGCCAGCGCCGCGCGCAGCTCGGGCAACCCCTCGCCGGTGGTAGAGGAGCAGGGGATGATCATAATGTCCTGATCGCGGAAGGGCTGTAGCCGCGCCAGCTCCGCCTCCCGTTCCTCTGGGGTGAGCATATCCACTTTTGTGGCGATGATTATCGGCGTGGCGCCCCCGCGCGATATGGCCAGCAACGCGCGCTCCAGCAGGCGCACGCGCATGGGCGGGAGTTTGACGGAGGTGACCAGCCCCACCACGTCGATGTTGGCGGCGAGGATGCGCTCGATATGCACCGCGAAGGGATCCGGGCGCGAGAGTCGCGTGCGCCGCGGCAGCACCGCCTGCACCATCAACGGGTCGCCATCGAGGCGCACCATGTCGCCCACGGCGATGGCGCTCTTTTGCAGTTGCGCCAGCGCGGGGGCCAGCGGGGCCACAATCTCGGTGCCGTCGCACTGCACGGTGGCGCGTCGGCTAGTCAGCCCCACCACCAGCCCGGTGAACTTCGCCTCGTCGCCCAGCGTCACCGGCGCAGGTTCCGCGCGCTCCCGCTCCATGATACGCAACATCAGCTCATCAAGGGAGGGCGCGCGTTTGAACTGCTTCATGATATCGTTGCGCTCGGTCTCCGCGCGTTTGCGCAGCAGCTGTTGTCCGCCCCCCGGCAATGCGGAAAGCAGCACCTGCAAGCGTTTTTTCTCCTGGAATTTCAAAATTGTTCCTTTTTTATCCAATATAAGAGCAGCATGGCCCTAAGATCGTAAATAAGACGTTTCAGCGTGGTGAAGAACAAATGAGGATGGTGGTCGCTACTGGATTCGAACCAGTGACCCCTACAGTGTGAGTGTAGTGCGCTACCGCTGCGCCAAGCGACCGGGGACATGGTGGGCGAAGAGGGACTCGAACCCCCGACCATCTGGGTGTAAACCAGACGCTCTACCAACTGAGCTATCCGCCCATGAAAGCCTGACGACTTACTGTTACCATTAGAAAGTATAGCCACTCAACGGCCTGGTGTCAATATTGATTCGTCCGCTGCTGTAGGGCATTCTCACCACAGATACAAATATATTTTCCCCAGTGTATGGAAAAGGAAGATGATTTGTGGTATAAATAGCATAGAGACAAAAGGAATAATGGTTACGCAGGCAGAAACTATTAGGTAAGATGAATGTGATGAGCCAATCGGCTACTCTCATTTGAGCAAATATTTACTGCTTAATACATGCACAAGCAGGTCTCGCACTATCATAGAGGGGGAGTTGGATTGCCAGCATGAATACATTTGGAATCATATTGCTGTTAGTTGAAATTGCCATTTACTCAGGTATTGCCTGGATGGCGTCGAAAAAATCGCTACCGCTGACACTCATCGGAGTATTGGTGGGGATTTTCTTCGGCTTCCTTATCAGTCTGCTAGCAGCGATGGTCACCGGTGCTACTCCTTCAACAGCATTTGTCCTCAGTCCTGACGGTGCCTCCAACATAGTCATCATCGTCATCGCCACCGTGGTGACGGCAGGTGTATTATTCGGTCTGTTGAGCTGGTTAGCCGGGAATAACGAGCCTGCTCCTGCTGTGAAGCGCGAAGCAGAGAAGCAAAAATTTAATTTCGCCCCCCGTCCAGCCGCACGGGAAGCGGTGAAGCCGATGATGATCCCTAACCGCACTGTGGTGAAACCCGGGACGCCATCAGTAACCAATGATGGGGTACATACTCCTGCGGAAGGTTTCATGCCCGTTCACCCTACCGAAGGTGTCTTTGGCATGGTCGCCATCCCCGCTGCTACTATTATTGATTCTATCCCCGAAGCGGCGAAGTACCTGGAAGGGATGACTACCGTCCGTGTTCGGTTGGCGCTGTTTATCCCCCAGTTGAAGAAAGCGACCGCCTGGCTTACCTGGCGACAGGTTGCCATGCAGAGCGAAGCGGAGCGGGCGACGGAAAATGATCGACCCGATGTAGAGCTCCTCAATCGGTGGGTACGCATTCCCCCGCAGGTATATGTCTCACAGGTACCGATAGAGTATTTCAAAGTAACTACTACAGCTCCTGTATGGATGAAACAAACTCCCGTTACACAGGAAGAGCAGTTCCCACTTGATGAAGGGCCTATGTAAGAAGCTATGGCATCAATTAACTATGCAACTAAAGAGATTAACTGCAAGCTGGTCTATTACGGGCCAGGTATGTGTGGCAAGACCACCAACTTGCAAGTGATTCACTCGAAACTCGACGCCAACAAGCGCGCCGAGATGGTGTCGTTGGCGACACCGGGCGAGCGGACACTTTATTTCGACTTCTTGCCAATCTCCATGGCGGAGATCAATGGTTTCGTCGTCAAATTCGGGCTTTACACCGTTCCCGGACAGGTGATGTATAATGCCACCCGCAAACTGGTGCTCCGGGGCGCTGATGGCGTAGTCTTCGTTGCCGATTCACAATGGAAGCTGATGCAGGAAAATGTCGATAGCCTGGAGAATTTGCAATCTAACCTCGCCGAATATAACGTGAATTTGAATGAACTTCCGTATATAATGCAGTACAACAAGCGCGATCTACCGGATATCGCCCCTACCTGGTACATGGATTACCTGTTAAATAATCGCGGAGTGCCGACATATGATGCGTGCGCTCCGGAGGGTAAAGGTGTGTTTACCACACTTTCGGCGCTCTGTCGCTTTGTAATACGAGATCTGGTTCACCGATTTGAATCAGGATCTTTCTAAAAAATAAGGGGTCATGCAGTGGAACATAACGATCTCATAATCGACCAGGACGACGCGGCGCTATTAGACCAGTGCCTGTCCCGTTTTATCGATGATACTGGCGTCCGTGTAGCGATGCTGATGGGGCGCGACGGGCATCTCGTCGCCCGCCAGGGTAACTCCAAAGACATCAATCTGGAGAGTTTCTGTGCGCTTTCCGTGGGGGCGTTCGCCTCCTCCGAGGCCCTCGCGCGGATGGCTGGCGAGGAGTCATTCAACTCCATCTTTCACCAGGGTGTGGTCTGCAACGTATACATCGCCATGGTCGGTGATTCTCACCTGTTGCTGGTGCTCTTCGATTATAACGCCAGCGCGCCATTGGTACGTCTGCAAACTCGCGTTACCTCGGAAGCCATGATCAACGTGCTTGACCGGGCATATACGCGTACCCGCGCCGCACGTATCCCCGGGTTTTAGTCTGATATAAATGAAAGTACAGTGCGCACAGCTAATGAGCGCGGAGTAAAAATAAAATGGTAAAGGGTTCCTTCAAGGATATCTCCTTCATAGAATTATTGCAGTTAATGTACGGTGCTCGCAAAACGGGACGCATAGAAGTAACTCAAGATAAAAAATGGGCAATGGTTATCTTCCGCGAGGGAGTAATCTGGCATGTGGAACCACGCGGATTCCGCGGGATCTCGGCAGAAGAAGTGGTCTATGAAATTCTGGCTATGCAAGATGCCAACTTCATTCTGCAACGGGTAGAGATATTGCCCACCCTGGAACGTTCCATTAACTTGAGTACAGAGAACATCCTGATGGAAAGCGCAAAACGACAGGATGAAGAAGAGGCGGTCTCGGTAACGATGGGTGGCGACGGCAAAAAGACCAAGCAAGTGCTGCGTATCCGGCCCGGCAGTGAAGCGCGTGTACGCTATGTCTCTTCAGAGGTCAAAGTTATTATTGCCCTGGTAGACGGCAACAGAAATCTCAACGAGGTAGTACAGCAGAGCGGTATCGATCAGACACGGGCCGCCCAGATTGTGAAAGACCTGATGGATCAGGGCATCCTGGACGCGATTGATGTAGTAGCTGAAAATAGCGCCAAGGGGCAAACAGTCGCTGGTGGGTAATGCGTTTATCACCACCGCCGGGATACCTTGGAAAGGCTTGTTATGCAGTGCAATAACTGTGGCGCAACATTAGCAGAGGGGCAGACCAGCTGCCCGGTCTGTGTGGTAAGTGATGCTAAGTCCGCACACTCAGATATCCATTGCATGAAATGTGGCCGCCTCTTGCCCGCTAATGCCACCATGTGCCCGATTTGTGATGCACGCAAACCGCAGGATCCGCTGACCAATCCGGTGGCGCCTACCACCATCGCCCCGCCAACTGTTCCACGCCCGGCCCCTGCCAAACCGGCCGTCGTGGAACAGTTGGTGAGTTGCCCGCATTGCCAGCGTCTGATCCCCCGGGGCGCCGAGCGTTGCCCCGCCTGCGGTATAGAATTTCGTCCCCATCATGCCACCGCGTCAGCCAGCCGTGTACCTCTGAACATACTGGCGCAGCGGGTGGCCGGTGAACTATGGGCAGAGCCGGTGACCGGCCTAGCCCGAGTGTCGACGGCCTTGCGCCCGGAGCGTATCCTGGCGCTGGGGATAATCGCCCTCGTGACGACCTACGCACTCCTCCTCGGAGCTGAACTGCTGGCAGCCAATGATTTATTTCACCTGGTCTTTCGCAGTGCATCACCAGCCGTATCATTAGCAGATATCCGCTACTCAACGCCCCCGCTCTCTCGTAATGGATCGTATATATTACAGGGGGTAGCGCCATTGTTACCGCTCGCTGCGCTGGCCTCGATGCTCTTTTTTGTCCGGCGTGATCGTCCGGCACGTGCCGAGACCGATCTTTTCATCACTGGGATCGTTCTGCTGCCGGGTGCACTCATCCTGCTGCTTTCTGCCGGTATCAACCTGATATTGCCGGGACTCTTCGCGTTGGGGGCGTACCTGGGGGGCAGTGTCAGCACAGTAATGCTGTATGGCGCCCTGCATGGACGTTACCGGCTGGCGGAGCATCGTGCCCTCGTGCTGGCGCTACTGCTTGTTTCACTCACAGGCTTTATCAGCGCACTCGTGGTGGTATTTCTGCTACGTATGTTATTCTCGTGGAATTGGTAACAGATGATTTGTCCAAAATGTGGTTATGAACATAATACTGACATCACCTGCCCGACACCTTCGCGGGTGGCCGAGTGGGTACAACTGGCGCTGCTGATGGTGGTGGGGCTGGTAATCCTGGTTACCGTGCTCTTGAATACCCCCGGCCTTAATCCTGTACCAATAGGCAGTGTGAGATTTCGCCCGGTCCCGCGTGATGTTCAGCAAGTACATGATGATAACTCCAACTGCATGGATAATCAACGACGAATTATCACCGCAATTCTCATCTATGCGCAGGATCACGAAGGAAAAATGCCGACCAGCAACATCGCCTGGAAGAACCTGAAGATCGCCCCGGCGCTACTGCACTGTCCCAAAGCGCCGCGGCTGAATAATGCTTATGGTCTAAATCAAGCTATCGTCGGGCAATCTATGTACGATATCCAGGATAAACCGCATGCACTGGTCATTGCTGATTGCGGTACCGGCAGCGGGATGCTCACCAGTATGAATGACGTGGATACCCGACGTCACGATAACGGGTATATTGCGGCCTTCGCCGACAGCCACGTGGAACTGCTCCCAGAGGGGACTGGCGCCGGATTGACGATCATGCTCCGTCTGCCTACCGGCATCATCAGTTCGGTGACCTCCGCCGCTCCTACCGTCCCGGATCCCGCACGAGGCCCGCGCGAAGAAGCGATGAAACTGGCGCTGGCCACGCTACGTACTGCGGTGAAGCAGTTCCAGGCGGATACCGGCGTCTTCCCGGTGACATTGGACGACTTACTCGCCCCGGGAGCCGAGCAATTGACCGCTAGCCTCCCTGGTGATGCGCGTGCGCGTTATCGCGGCCCCTACCTCGCTGGCGGTACACTCCCCATCAATCCTCTCGCAGATGACCCCAGTCGCAA
>JBBRXO010000090.1:0-10834 GCA_038248345.1 Armatimonadota bacterium
GACCGATCTACTACCGCAGACCGAAACCTATGGCGCGGGCGTTATCTGCTTCTCGCCGCTGGCGCAGGGGATGCTCAGCGATAAATACCTGGATGGCAAAATCCCCGCCGAGAGCCGCGCCGCACAGATGCGCGGGGCCGAGTGGGTACAGCAGAACCTCACCCCCGAGCGCCACGCCATGCTGCACAGCCTCAATGAAATCGCCATCAGCCGCGGGCAGACGCTGGCACAGCTGGCACTGGCCTGGATACTGCGCTTCCCCGCTGTCACCAGTGTACTCATGGGCGCCAGCAGCGTGCAGCAGGTAGAAGAAAACGTCGCCGCCCTCGACAACCTGAATTTCAGCAAAGAAGAGCTGGACGCCATCGATAAATTGACGAAATAAGGCGGCAACAGTGCATATCACCATCGCCACGGTGGGCAAATTGAAAGAGCGATACTGGGATGAGGCGGCGAAGGAATACCTGAAACGCCTCACCCGCTACGCCGAGGTCAACGTCATCGAAGTAGCGGAGGAGCAGGCCCCGGAGACACTCTCCCCCGCCGAACGCGAGGCGGTGAAAACCCGCGAAGGCGAGCGTCTGCTGAAAGCCCTCCGCCCCGACGCCCACCTCATCGCCCTGGTGATCGAGGGCAAACAACTAACCAGCGAAGGCCTAAGCGCCCACCTCGCCGATCTTTCCCTGCACGGCACCACCGAAGTAGCCATAATAATAGGCGGCTCCCTCGGCCTCTCCCCCGCCATCATCTCCCGCGCCCACCTGCAGCTAAGCTTCGGCAAACTAACCTACCCCCACCAGCTGATGCGGGTAATCCTGCTAGAACAGCTATACCGCGCATTCAAGATCATGCGCGGGGAGCCGTACCACAAGTAAGTGATAACTCCGAGAAGGACCCACCCCCGTTTTGAGTAGGAAACACGCCACTGCCGGGGGATGGGGCGCTAATAAAAAGTTGGAGATTGGGGCTATCAAGTTGCATCGAATATCTGTTGGGAATCAGGCGGGGAGCCCAGAAACTCCCCGCCCTTACTTCCTACGCACTCAGCAGAACTGATGATCCAATGCTGGGAACATTGGTCATTCCTAGTGCCTGGGAGATTCCGTCATGGAGATGTAGCTGCATTGAGCTGATCCCCTTGCCTTTTTTGAAGGTGATCTCCGACACTATGGCACGCAGTAGTGTCCGTTGCCGATCAATGTCAGCTTTTTCCAACTGACCGACGAAGTCATCGAGGATAGTCTTCGCCACCTCTTCTTCATCGAGAGCGCGCAATTGCTCGGTAATCTGGGCAAGGTCACCCTTCAATCCAACATCTTCCAGCGCATCCATGTCAAACAACTTGATGTACTTGCGGCGATTATCAGCCAGCTTCTTCCGTGTCTTCTCGATAGTGAGCAGGCGTTGCTGGAGTGGCTGCACCTCATTGCGTTGCCGGGCGTTGACGTGCTTGATCAGATCCTGAATCAGCGTCGGATGTTTTACAATCTTTTTCAGTCGCCGGTGCACCGCTTTTTCGATATCTTCCGCGGGTATACCGTTGAAGTGACAGGCAGCCGTACCATTATTGTACCTGCTCCCCCTTCAAGCTTAACTTTGCTCACGTGATCTTCACCAAAACGCCTGATGGCTTCAACATGGAAGCCGCTATCCCCCTCGCGCAACTCGGGCTGACCCCAGGCACCACCATCGCCGGTGATTTCGGCATACTCCTGAGCGATGCTGACGCCAAAGCCACTGCCCGCCGTATCTACTGGGCGAACTCGGACACCAGCATCGTTGCCGATCTCCCGCCAGAAGCCCGTTTCTATCCGCAAAACTGGGGCTTGCTGACTTGCACACCATAAACGATAACTAGTAGATCCACCACCTGAAGGAGGTGGCTAATAACGGCAAGCACGCTGAAACGCGCTATTATCAATTCAGACAAGTCCGCGAAGGCGGACGACTGGTCGAAGATCATGAGTTTGTCGAATGACAGCGCCCTGCAGCCGGGATTTCAATCCCAGCAATAACTTGAAACTTGGAACTATTTACTACCCCAGCACCACCAACACCACCGCAAAACCGAAGGTGATCATCAGGAAGGCCCAGTCGGTTAGCTCGAAGGTGGGCTCATCGAGCAGGTAGATTTCGCCGGTGTAGCCGCGGGCTACCATGGCCAGATAGATATTGTCTCCCAGTGACCGGGTGCGGCGATAGAGGCTGCCCATGCCCCCGGCTACCCAGGCTTGCTCCTGCCGCAGCGATCCGCTGCCCGGCGAGCGGCTGATCTTCGCCAGGTGAATCTCCTCCGCTGCGCGGATGAAGACGGTGAGGTAGCGTGACATCATCCCCAATAAGGTAACGAAAAGCTGGGGAGTGCCCAGCGCGCGCAACCCGCGGAAGAGCCGCGCCACCGGGGTGGTGGTGGTGAGCAGCAGCGCCAGTGTGACGCACACGGTGAGCCGCAGCAAAAACCGCCCGGCGACGAACAGGCCGGAATCTGTGACGTAGATGCCATCGGCAAATGTCCACATCCCGAAGAGTTTATGCGCCGGCCACAGGGTGAGCAGATTATGCCCGGGGGTGACGATATTGAGCAATGCGGGGAGCATGATGGCGGCGGAGAACAACGGCACTGCCAGCCAGGCGCCGACTAAACGCCGGGGTGGCACCTGCGAGAGCAGCGCGAGGGCGATCCCTACCAGCAGCACTAGCGCCAGCGTGGCCGGGCGGTGCACCAGCGTGGCCACCACCAGCAAGGCCAGCAGGCCCACGACCTTGGCACGCGCATCCACCCCCTGCAGCAGCCCGGGGCGCGCCGCCACCGCCTCGTTATCGAGCAACTCACGCATGATATTGGCGAAGCTGCCCAGCGCACGGCGCACGATATTTGATTTGCGCGCCGGGCGGGTTAGGGCATTTTCCGCAGCCGTATTATTAGCGAGCATCCATTGTGGGAGACACATTTTCGTCCTTATGCGTGAATAATTTTTTGAAGAGAATTATCAACATTCCCAGCAACATCACCCCGATTGCCCCGGAGAGAATGTATATCATGCTCTTTTCCTGCAAGGGTGCCTCATCTTTGCCCGGCAGGTTGTAGTCAGGCAGGGGTGCTTTGTAGCCGTTGTCTTCGGCATGTTGGATCCCCTGCGGCACGTAGCCCTCGGTTTTACCGCCGGATTCCTTGGCGATTTCCTCTTTGATTTCGGTGCTATTCCACTCGCCCCAGGCGGAACCTGCCTTGGCTAATTCTGGCAAATAAAGGCCCAGCGGCGCCAGTAATACCAGCACTCCAAAGATAATCGCGCCACGTTTCCACAGGTTCACCGGTGGCTTCTCTGGCATAGGTGTAGCGTTGGGCAGCAACTCCGGCGAGGTCTTCTGCAACATCACTATTACCAGCCCGGTGGCCACTGCCTCCACTATCCCGAAGATGAACACGTGCTCCAGCAACATCACCGGCACTGCAATACCCAGACCAAATGGGCTGTAGAGCGCGCGCCCGGCGGCGTCATGTGCGATGAGCGGTTGAATGCCGAAGAGGATACCGGTCACCGTCCCGGCGGCTGTGAGGCCTACCCAGCCGCCCACCGCACCGCCCACCCACTGCCGCGCCGACTGTGCGGGGGCGGAGCCGGCGATAAGCCGATAAACCCACCAGCCGACGAAGGGCATCACCACACCCATAGTGAAACAGTTGGCTCCGATAGCGGTAATACCGCCATCGCCGAAAACCAACGCTTGCACGATAAGCGCGAGCGACACCGCGATCATCGCCGCCCACGGCCCCAGCAACACCGCCACCAGCACGGCACCCACCGCGTGGCCGGTGGTGCCGCCGGGGATGGGCACATTGAACATCATGATAACGAAGCTGAATGCCGCCCCTAGCGCCAGCAGCGGGATCTGCCGTAGCCGCAATGACTTCTTCAGTTTCGCCAAACCTACTGACCACAGCGCCGCCATCACCCCAAAGGCAGGGATGTAGGTCTGCGGGCCGAGATATCCGTCAGGTATATGCATAGTCTTTTCCTTATTTCATCAGTCCAGTTAGTATGAAATGCAGGCTGAAGCGTGTATCGCCACCAGCATTGGGGAATTGCGTGCCGGCCATTACACTAAAGGTATCAGTGATTGGGTAACTGGCACTCAGAGAGGAAAAGTTTTCATCACCACTGGTATAGTCGGCCTGCACTGCTAGTTTGTCGTCAATCGCCTTATCTGCCCCCACAAACCAGCTGTTGTTACCATCCACCCGCTGTACGCCTGCATGGGCACGCGCCAGCGAATAATCCTTGGTTGCCACCAGATAATAGCGGCCATTAAGCTTGTCGCCGATTTCGCAACCGCCCACTGCCACCGCGGGCAGAATATCTGTCGCTGGTAACAGTTGTAGTTTGCCGTTGAAAAGCACGCGAGTGTCTGCATCCTTATCCAGATCATAATCCACTCCGGCTTCAAAACGATCTGTGATACCGAATTCGGTATTGATCAGGTAGGTGTCGGCTGCTGTGTGTGGAATTCTGCCATCAGTCTGATACTCAAGAGAGTATGTCTTCTCTGGCACCAGATCCGCAGTGGGTATCAACAGTAACCCACTGTAGCAAGCAACGGCGGGTACGGCCAGCAGCGCAAATGCGATGGTGGCTACCCCTAGTGAGAAACGAGTACTGGTCATGTTAATATCTCCTTCGCAAAAATATTTATACAAGCGAATGTGCATCTACCCTATTGCAGTACACACCAATTGTCCGTGTTTTACTCCGCGCGTGCTGGTAAGCGTGTCGGCGATGAGTTTCACCTGTTTTGCCTGGCCGCGCACTATTATCACCTCCAGGCAATTATGCGCGTCCATGTGCACGTGATTGCTGCAGATTATGCACTCATGGTACTGATGTTGCAGGTCGGCCAGCACGCTGGCAAGCTCATGCTCGTGGTGAGAGAATACGATGGTCACCGTGCCGATAACCTCGGCCTCCGGGTCCGTCCACTGCTCCGAAACCAGCTCATTCCGCACCAGATCGCGGATCGCCTCTGAGCGCGACGGATAGCCGCGTTGCTCGATCAACGCATCAAAGCGCCCTAGCAATTCCTGCTCCATCGATACCCCAAAACGCTCTAACGCCGCCATAAAACCACCCTTTGTGTCACTATTTTCAAAATCGTAACACTCGATACCATCTGTTGTCAAGCAGATGGTACCCACTTAAAATTATTTTATGCCGACCGGTAGCATAGGAGTAATATACGGCTCAATCAATTGAAGCACAATACCCGCCGTGATGCTGATGCCGACTAATAGCGCAAGGATTCGCGCTGTATCCTTGAAATTGCGATTATCTTTGACGAGTACCAGCATCCCAAGCCCCGCACTGGAGGAGAGGCCAGCGATCACCGCGCCGAAGCTGATACCGCCTTTCAGATAAATCTCCGTCAGGGCGACCGAAGCGCCACAATTGGGAATCAGTCCGACAAATGAGGCGATGACGGGTTGCCAGATGGTGCCGTATCCTAACAGAGCACCGAGGTGTTCCCCTTCTTCTCCTACCAGCCAGTTGATGCCGATGGAGACGACAAACAGAATTAGAAAAACTTTTGCCGTATGCAACAGCGGATGCAGTAGCAAGGTGCGTACTTTGTTGACGCCGGGGAGGTGATGACCGCAGCAGGCATCTACTTCTATGGGCGCATCATCCGCGTCCACCACCGGCGGTGCCTCATGGGTATGTGGTGTCTCGGTATGAGGTGTGGGGGCGGGAGACTGCTTTCTTATTAGCAGATCAATGGTGTACCCCGCCAGCAATGCCAAGACCACTTTGGTGAGTAACAACGGCACTACCAGGCCAATGCGCGACGGCTCGCTCATGATAATAGGCAACGCTTCGTCGGACGTAGAGATAAATACCGCCAGCAATGTACCCGTGGTTATGAGGCCGCGGGTATAGAGAACGCTGCCAACGACGGAAAACCCACATTGCGGTATACACCCAAAGAGAGCAGCAAACAATGGCCCGGCTTTGCCCGCTTTGCGGATATTAGTCTGAATGTTGGGCTCGAAGCGATACTCAAGCCAGGCGATGCCGATATAAATAACCAGCAGAAAAGGAATTAGCTCCAAGGTATCCTTGAAAGCATCGACAATCATCTCAAATTTCATACACACTCCATGAATAAATAGATGTAAGTACCACTCCTATATAGAGCATGCACAGGATGGACAGGTGCCATACATCTCCAGGTGGTGCCCCTGAATGGTGAAGCCGGTATTGGCGACCAACAGCTTTTCTAGTACCGTCAGATCACAATCCTCAAATTCGACCACAACATGGCAACTTTGACAGATAAGGGTATGCGCATGCCCCGGGCAGACGGCGCAATACCGTTGCTTTCCGACGCCATCGCGTATGGATGTCAATATGTGTAGCCGCTCGAAAAGCTCTACCGTGCGGTAGATGGTTGCTCGACCTATCCCATGTTCAGCAAACGCAGCGACCGCCTCTGCGATGGAATACCCCTGGGGATGCTGGGCAAAATACTCCCAGATCAGCTTACGCTGGTCGGTACAGGAAATATTATGCTCACGACAGACGGCCTCCAGATCGACATGGTGCTGATGCGTCGTATGGTTATTGCTCATATGAGACACTTTATCATTATCCAGCGTTACTGTCAATCGTAATTTAAGCTTCTTCCACCGACAATTAGGCATGGATGTTCGTTTGCTGTATGATACTTCGTCTCACTAACCAAATAGCGCTATTCAGGGTGGTTGCCGTTGTTAGCCACCTCCTTTAGGGGCTTGTGTTAGGAATCCTCATCACATTTGTCAACTAAAGCTGACAATGCTGGACATTTGTCCTACTTCTGCTACGGCTGATGCTACTCATCTGCGTGTCATGAGAATACAATATTCATGGACAATCGAAATTGGCTATTTGACCATGATCCATAAGGGGAGATTACCATGAAGGCCTTGCTGGTTTACCCGGAATACCCGGAAACCTTTTGGAGCTTCAAGCATGCCTTGAAGTTCATCGGCAAAAAAGCCGTCTACCCGCCATTAGGTCTGTTGACGGTGGCGGCGATGCTGCCTGCTGATTGGGAGCCACGGCTGATCGACATGAACGTCACAGCCTTGCGGGACGAAGATTTGCGCTGGGCTGATGTTATCCTCATCAGCGCCATGTCGATACAGACATTATCAGTTCACGAAGTGATCAGCCGAAGCAAGGCCTGCGGAAAACTTATCATTGCCGGCGGCCCATTGTTCACCTCGCTGCCAGACGATTTCGCCGATGTCGATCACCTGGTGCTCAATGAAGCAGAGATCACCCTACCGCAATTCCTGCACGACTTCACGAACGGAAACGCACAACATTGCTACACCACTGCGGAACACGCCGACCTGAGTACGACGCCGATTCCGCGCTGGGAGCTTATCGAGCGCAAGCAATACACCTCGATGAATCTCCAGATGACACGCGGCTGTCCGTTCGATTGTGAATTCTGCAATATTACCTCGTTGTTTGGCCGCACGCCACGCATCAAGCACAGCGCGCAACTGCTTGCCGAGTTAGATCGCCTGTACACCCTCGGCTGGCGTGGGAAAGTCTTCTTTGTGGACGATAATTTCATCGGCCCGCTGGCTAAGGTGAAGCATGAGATCCTTCCGGCCATCATCACGTGGATGCAACGCCACAAGTATCCCTTCACTTTTAACACCCAGGTGTCGTTAAATCTCGCGGATGATGCCGAGTTGATGACTCTCATGTCAGACGCCCGCTTCTCTACCGTGTTTATCGGCATTGAGTCTCCTAATGCCGCGAGCCTGGCCGAGTGTAATAAAATAACGAATAAAAACCGCGATCTGCTGGCCAGTGTCCGGGCCATTCATAACGCCGGTTTACAAGTGCAGGCAGGTTTTATCGTCGGTTTCGATAACGACCCCGCCTCGATTTTCGAGCAACTCATCACCTTCATTCAGGAGAGCGGCGTGGTCACGGCGATGGTGGGTCTGCTGAATGCAATGCCCGGCACGCGCCTGTTCCAACGGCTCCAGCAACAGTGTCGGCTCACCAGCGGTACTACCGGCGACAACACGGATTACACCATGAACTTCGTGCCGGTGATGCCGTCCGACACCCTGCGCAGCGGCTACCAGCACATCATCGAGACCATTTATGCTCCAAACGCCTACTACTATCGCCTGAAACAGTTTTTGCGCGCCTACCAGCCCAAACATCGGCAGATTCACGTCTTCAATCCAGGTGACCTGGTGGCTGCCTGGAAAGCCACCTGGTCGCTGGGATTGATTGAAAAAGAGCGTAGCTACTATTGGCGTTTACTCTTCTGGTCGCTCTTTCACCGCCCGCGCCTGCTCCCACTGGCCATGGTGCTCACAGCCTACGGCTTCCACTTTCGCAAATGCTTTGAATTGCATCTGAAATCGGTGAGTGAGTAATGGATCAAACGGTACCCCCATGGTAAATTTTACCTCAAAATATCGCATTACCCCCCCTCAATGCGTTATAATATGTCATGCCTGTCTTGTCTCGTATGGTTTTTCGGTTGGCAATTATTGCTGTTACGCTGATGCTGGGTGTCGCCGCCTGGGCGGTAGATCTGCACCTGGTGGTGGATGCCGATCCCCCACGCATCGTCTTTGGCGGAGATAATCGCATCAACATCATGGTGCGTGTGTTGGACAGCGCCAATGCCCCGGCACCTGATGGCACACCCGTGCGCTTCATCACCACCCTCGGCACTATCCCCGCCGTCGCCTATACGCAACGCGGGCAAGTGAGTGTGCTGCTGGAGAATACGGACAAGCCCGGGCAGGCATTTGTCACCGTTACCGCGGGCAACGCTTCCATCTCCAAAACCGTGGAGTTCCTCGGGCAGAATTCCAACGCTACTAAAGTGGAGAAGCGACCACGCTACGTAATCAATGCTGATTCAGTCGACTATAGCTTCGATCAACGGGTCATCGATGTGATGGGCAAGGTAGAATTCGTCACCTCCCAATATACTGTGACAGCGAATCGCCTGCAATATGATCTGCGTACTAACATCCTCACTGCGCAGGATGAAGTAACGATCACCGCCGGCACAAAAACTATCTCCGGGCGTAAACTGGCGCTGAATGTCAACGCCAACTACGCTAATATCGCCGCCATGAACCCGGATATCCACTTCCTGCACGTCTCGCTGCCCGACCTGACCACGCTGGAGAACGAGGCCGCCCAGGTGGCGGATTACACCGCTATTGATCCGCGCCCCACCCAGACCTGGATCGTCTCCGACCGCGTCACCATCTTCCCCAACGAGATGGTGCAATTCAAAAACCCCAAATATTACCTGGATAATTTTAAGCGTAAACTGATGTCCCTGCCCTACCATGTACTGGATTTACGCTCCAGCGATGCCGGGATGTTGTTCAATACCAAAATCAGCATCGCCACCGACGGTGGCCTGAACGTCGATTTCCCCATCTACTTTGCCGCCGATGCCAATAATCTGGGCGTCGTACATCTTCGCGAGGTCACCCGCGGCTCACAGTACTACCGCAATAACTCGGGCTTTCAGGTAGCGGTGAATGAAGAGTATCTGCTGGGTGATACCGGCAGTGGCGGAATATCCTTTGACGATCTTAACCACAGTACCCGCAGTGTCAACTGGGATCATAGCCAGCAGCTGGGGAGCGCCCAACTAACCTTCCATGGCGGCTATAACCGCTATAGCGGCGATACCCCCTACTCAAAATCTCTGGGGATAACGGCCTCCGAGACAATCAGCCACGTGCCGCTCAATTTCACCACAAACTGGATGGCCTTCGACACCAGTCAGAACTCTTCCTCGGAGATAAACGCCTCATTGCCGCAGTTCAACCTGGGGAAGTCGGGGGTCAGCATCGGTTTTAGCCCGTATGCCGGCTACACCCACTCGATCGTACAGCCTTCGACAGCTACCCCGCTAGGGAGCGAGCAGCAGAATTTCTACCAGGGGATACGCGCCAACGTCGGACTGCCCACCGCCAAGGTACTGGGCTGGCAACTCTCCACCAACATGAGCGGCGATATCTCGCATGAGGGCGAAGGCTTCTACAACAGCTACTTCGATGCTGGCATGTCCCTGCGGCGCTCCCTCACCCCGGAGTTTTCCACTTCCATCAGCTATGCGCTGGGTAGTTCCTCCTCGACCCAGAAAGACGCCAGCACCGAGACCACCCAACGCCTGAGCATGGATCTCTCTGGCTCCAGATATAACGCCTGGCAGACGTCCAACTACGTCTCCTATAATATCAAAGAGAAGTCGCTCTACGGCTCTACCAGCCTCACCGCCATGTTCCCCTGGTTCCGCGATCCCCAGGGCAATCCGCGCACCTTCTTCCGCTATACCGGCAATGCCTCCTTCAGCGACAACAACCGCAGCAATGCCGACCACCTGCTCTCGCTGGGCTACGACCTCGGCGCCTACGCGCTGGTGGTGCACTACTCCCCCACCAGTGACACCGGCGTCACCGGCATCGGCAACGCATCCGGCAAAAAGTGGGCGCTGGAAATTGTGCGCCAGGGCTGGTAAACGTAGACCTAACCCCCCGTATGCCCAAAGCCCCCGCCACGGTCATCACCCAGATGCGCCACGCAATCCACCGGGGTGAAGCAGGTAGCCGTGCGCGCCACCAGCACAAACTGCGCGATACGGTCGCCGACATTCACCGTATAATCCGCCGTTCCGGTATTGTGCAGGATGATCCCCACCTCATCGCGGTAGCCGGCGTCGATCAGCCCCGGGCTATTCGCCACGCGCAGCCCACTCTTCGCGCTCAATCCCGAGCGCGGAAAAA
>JBBRXO010000091.1:0-10710 GCA_038248345.1 Armatimonadota bacterium
GCCAAGGAAGGGCTGGCCCGTTTGACAGCACAGGCGGACTGGTTGGACAAACCGTATCCGTCGGCGGCGGCCAGTCTGCGTGAGGGATTGGAGGAAACCTTTACCATCAATCGTCTGGATCTGCCGGCGAAATTGCGCCGTTGCTTGGGTACGACGAATCTCATTGAGAGTTCGAACGCGGGGATGCGGATGCGGACGGGACGGGTGACACGGTGGCGAAACGGGCAAATGGCGCTGCGTTGGTTCGCCGCCGGGTATCTGGAGACGGAACAGCACTTCCGGCGGATCATGGGGTATGAGCATCTTTGGATGCTGAAAGCCAAACTCCAGGAAATCCAGGAATTGCGCCAGGAACGTCTTCAGCAACCATCGACAACTTCACCGGAAATACCGGTCGCCGACCGCTTGACACAAGTGGCGGCGTAGGATTACTATTCATTTAGAGAGTCACCGGAGAAGTTTCAACTATTTCTGGGACACACTCGGACAACGACTGAGGGATAAATAGCGGGGAATTGGGGATTTTGGGGTAGGAATATGGAATAATAGTGCCGTCGTTCATCGAAAGATTTTTAGTAGAGTATTCAATATCACGAGTATATCTTGCCAAACATTTGCTCTGCTCGCGTACTCCATATTTAAGCGAATTTTCTCGGGCATTATCTCATTGATATAGGTTCGTTCGGGGTCAAGCGAATATGCTAGTAGGTCATTTTCATGTCTGTATTTTATGGATGCATTATCCGTGATGCCGGGGATTAGTTCCAGCACACGGCGTTGATCCTGGGTGTAGAAGTCAACATAATATGGTACTTCCGGGCGTGGCCCTACCAAACTCATCTCACCAGTTATTACGTTAAAGAGTTGAGGGAATTCATCTAGTTTCAATTTGCGAAGCCAAAAGCCGATGCGAGAGATACGTGGATCACCACCGACGGTAATGAGTTTCCCTTTTTTATCCGCATTGATAATAATGGAGCGGAATTTCCAGATACGAAAAGGTCTGCCACCTTTTCCGATACGTTCCTGCCGATAAAAAATGGGGCCCCGATCATCGAGCCAGATCAGTAATGCTATCATCAGTAGTGCTGGCGCTAATATAATAAGACCTGGTATGGTACACACCAAGTCGAACAATCGTTTTCCGATTTTCATCTTTGGAAGGTCTTAACAACGTCTAAAACGCCAGATATCACACCTTCTACATCCTGGTCACTCATTGTCTGATTGAGCGGAATACTAAGGATGCGCTGATAATTAGAGTATGCGATGGGAAAATCTTCTGGCTTAAATCCATATTTATCGCGATAAAAAGGATGCAAATGAATAGGAATAAAATGTACAGAAGTGCCAATAAAACGTGATGATAATTCATCAATAAATTGATTTCGTCCTATGGTTAAGGTACCGGAACGCAAACGCAAAGTATAAAGATGCCAGGCGGTTTCTACCTCCGGTCGTACTGAAGGCAACTCTAATGCTTCAACATCGCAAAATGCTTCATTATAGCGTGCAGCAATTTCATTTCGCCTTTGTTGGAATCCCGCTAATTTTCGCAATTGCCAGATGCCGATCGCTGACTGCAAATCAGTCATGTTATATTTGAATCCGGGTGAATGAACTTCGTAGAACCAGTTTGCACCATTATCGTAACGTTTCCAAGCATCACGATTCATGCCGTGTAGGCTATGCGACCGTGCTTCGCTAAGGAAATCTTCCGAACCGGTAAGCATACCACCTTCAGCAGTAGTCATATTTTTGGTAGCGTAGAAGCTGAAGGCGACTGGATTGTCACCGGATCCGATCATACGTCCCTTGTATTTTGCATGTATAGCATGTGCTGCATCTTCGACAACCGATAAGTGGTTATCGCGTGCTAATTCGTTAATGGTATCAAGGTCTACTGGATGTCCGGCGAAATGGACAGGCATAATAGCTCGAGTTTTTGGTGTAATTGCACGCGATACCTTTTCGGCATCAATGTTCAGGGTATCAGGTTCTACATCTACCAGTACCGGTTTTGCGCCAACATGTTCGATAACATTGATAGTTGCGCAGAAAGTCATGGGGGTAGAGATGACCTCGTCACCGGTGCCAATGCCTAATGTGGTCAGTGCAGTGTGCAAGCCTGCCGTGCAGGAATTCAATGCCAAAGCCGCAGGTGCACCAGTGAAGTGCGCGAAGTCTCGTTCAAATTGCGCCGTTTTCGGCCCCGTGGTGATCCAATTTGAGCGGAGAGTGTCAATAACTTCATCGATTTCTTCTTCTCCGATAAGGGGAGGAGAATAGGGTATAAAAATATTTACGGACATATGATGCCTCTTTAAGCTTTTTGCTAGTCGACGCTAAGTACAATATGGATGTTACAAACCACCGTATTTTAATAATAACCCTAATGCCGGACTATGTCAACTGCTACTTAATTGTTGTATTTCTATGACACTATTATCGCAGTATAATGACATGCTGGTACGCGATTATAGACTAGAAAGTACAATTAAATGTATATATTAAGAAACAGAAACCTCAAACGTCATTATTTGTCTACAATTACTTCAGAAGGTGCCAAATGCATAACATACTCATTCATAATACGCTGACCCGGTGCGACAATCTTTATTGAGAATGTGAACCCATTCTTCACATAGAAGGAATTTACGCGATCATTATCAAGTGCATCTGTTGTTAAAGTGATATAACTACCGCCGCGGCCTCGAACTTCTTCGATAAAAGCGTTAGTGAGAATCTTACCAATTCCACGATTTTCGGAAGACGATGCTACTCCTATGGAGGTTAACTCACAGGGTGTTCCTGGGTGGGATGTATTCTCCACTTTACTGAATTTTCGAGATTTCTGGTAATTCTCCAGAATTCTCCCAATAAGTGAAGGATTATTTATCACCCCTAATGCTATTGGAAGAACAAATTCCCATTTACGTTTCGACATTACTTGATAAAATTGAGCAGGATTCATTGATCCCGCAACAAACCCACTGGTTTCGTGATTATCCCCTTCAGTAAGTAGAAGGATTCCATCAGTATGACTGATAACCAGATTATAATATGCACTTAGAAAAGCCGGTCCCATTTGCGTTAAGAAGAAGGAAGGGAACGCAGCAATGTGGATTTCTACAACATCAGGTATGTCGGAAAAAGTAGCAACTCTTACTATTGGGCTTCTGTTCTCGATGATCATTATTCTTCCTTAAGTTGGATTTTACCGTTTTGGCAATGATGTTAGTATATATAGTTAATCCATCTCATAAATTCTAGTTCCGACGTTTAGCCTTAATATAAACATCTTCCAGTTTGTGGATGCCTTTCTCAAAAGACATTTCGTTCAAGTAGAAGGTTCGTCCATTCGCTCCCATTTCCATCCGTTTTTCAATTGGTGAATAGTATAACTTAGTTACAGCATCAGCTATAGATTGCGGGTTATCAGGTAAGCATGCCAAACCTGCTTTTGCCTGATTTACCAAAAGAGTCGCATCACCTCCAGCGTTTATTACGAGTGGTTTACCAATCGCTAGATACGCTTGAGTTTTTTGTGGAATTGTATAATGTAGAAAGGGCTCATTTTTCAAAGTTATTAAAAGGACGTCAGCACAAAGTATAATCCGACCTATCTTATCCCCAGGTTGCCTTGGGTGAAAATGTACATTTGTCAATCCAAGGTTTGATACCATTTCCTTCATTTTGTCTAACTCAACACCACCACCAACGAAAATGAACTGTACTACACTAATACTTTTAGCGATAATGCTTGCGGCTTGAATGACGTATTCAAGCCCTTGTAACTTTCCCATTGTACCTGCAAATAAGACAGTGAATTTCTCCCGGATGTTATAGTTTGTTGCAAATTCTACATTACAATCAGTTGCATCTAAAAGAGATTCCTCGCACCAGTTATAGATGACCTCTATCTTACAATCAGGTACACCACGAACGATCAGTTCTTTTTTCAATCCTGGAGATAATGTAATAATTTTCGATGCATATTTATAGGCCCAAGCGCACCATTTGCTAACAATCTTTAGCCCTAATGCATTATTAAACATTCCAGAAGATTTTAAACTGTCGGGCCACAAATCTTGTACGTCTAAAATGTACGGTGTCCCATAGAATAATCGAAATATCCACGCAGGCCAAGCCAGAGTAGCAGGTCCCTGGTAGATGTGAACTATGTCAGCACGTTGTGCTAACCACGGCCCCAAAATGGCTGCTGAAAGTGCAAAGCTAGCATAACTGATCATCCGTTTAATGCCGGAGTTGTCATGACTTGGGTACATTGCTACCCTAATAATAGGGACACCCTCTATAACTTCACGTTGGTAAAGTTTAATTTTATAGCCAGGGTAAAGATTGCCGCCCGGGTAGTTTGGATAACATGTAAGCACCTCAACCTGATGACCTAACTCTATCAGCTTTTTTGCGAACGTTAGTCCTTTCAGGTGGTTAGGTTCTGGGTGAAATAATTGTGTTATCAACAATATCTTCATCTATAGATAATACCTATCCCT
This sequence comes from Armatimonadota bacterium, assembly GCA_038248345.1. Taxonomy (GTDB): domain Bacteria; phylum Armatimonadota; class Hebobacteria; order CAIYQO01; family CAIYQO01; genus CAIYQO01. The sequence goes on from JBBRXO010000091.1 coordinate 4,521, forward strand.
TACTCCAAACGACCCTATTCACATATTCCACATAACTGAGGATAATCCGCGCTACTTTCTCGCTGACATTAGGAATATTATAGTCTTCAACAATTCGGAGATTCCTTTCAGTGCCGCGCGGTTGGGTGGCCAGGAGTTTAAGTGCGGTCAGAATGCCGTCCAGTTCCAGGCCGGTCATCATGACGGAGCCTTCCTCCATGCCTTCGGGGCGCTCGTGGGCGTTGCGGATGTTGAGGGCGGGGAAGTTGAGGATGCTGCTTTCCTCGGTGATGGTTCCGCTGTCGGAGAGCACGGCTTTGGCGTTAACCTGCAGTTTGATGTAATCGCTCAGGCTAAAGGGCTTGTGCAGCTCTACCAGTTTATTCAGGGCGATGCCCCCGGCTTCGATGCGTTTGCGCGTACGTGGGTGGGTGGTTACAATTACGCGTACCCCATAGACATCTGCTATGCCATTCAAAACTTCCATCAGTTTGGCAAACTGGGCGGGGGAGTCGATGTTCTCTTCACGGTGGGCGCTGACGAGGAAGTACTCCTCGGGTGTCAGAGATAACTCTCCCAGGATCTTTGATGCATCAATTTTCGGCAGATAATGATGTAGTATTTCAAACATCGGGCTGCCGGTTTTGATGATCCGGTCCGGCGGGATGCCTTCGCGTAGCAGATATTCGCGCCCGATGGCGCTGTAGGGCATGTTAATATCGCTGATATGGTCGACGATTTTGCGGTTGATCTCTTCCGGAACACGCTGGTCGAAGCAGCGGTTGCCCGCTTCCATATGGAACACGGGGATTTTGCGCCGTTTGGCCGGGTAGGCGGCGAGGCAGCTATTGGTGTCACCCAGTACCAGCAGGGCGTCGGGCTGTACTTCACCGAGCAACTTGTCTACCCCAGCGATAATTGCCCCGATAGTTTCGCAGGCCGTCGTGCCGGCAGCGCCGAGGAAATGGTCGGGCTTGCGCAATTCCAGGTCATCGAAAAATATCTGGTTTAGCTCGTAGTCATAGTTTTGCCCGGTGTGAACGATGACTTGCTCCAGGTATTTATCCAGAGTGACCATCACACGCGAGAGACGTATTATTTCTGGCCGTGTACCGACAACGGTCATTACTTTCATTTGTTGATTCCTCTAGGGGTATTATACAGGATTGAGTCGCTAGTCGGGAAGGGAGTTCCAATTTCCATATTTAACAACAGAGGGCACTGAGGCATAGAGAAAATTGGTTCTACCTTCAATCGGCCATATCTCCAATACCTCGTATCAAGGGCACATGCCATGTGCCCCTACAAAATATCATCTCTCAACGATTACCTGTTCAAAATAGGTGTCTGGGGCATCTGGATCGAACATGTTGCTGGACCAGAAGAGGGTGACCATTTCTTCGGGGCCGACGTTTTCGATGCTGTGGGTGTAGCCGGGTGGGATGTCTACTACCTGGTATTGCTCGCCGCGTACCGGGTACTCCAGCACCTCCTCACCGTTGATGTGGCGGAAGCGAATGATGCCTTCGCCTTGCACCACCATGAATTTCTCGGTTTTGGTCTGGTGGTAGTGGTTGCCGCGGGTGATGCCGGGGTTGGTGCGGGAGATGAAGAGCTGGCCGATTGCGGGCGACTTGAGGAACTCGGCCAGGCTGCCGCGGTTATCTGATTTAATATCCAACCCGTAGCCGAACTGGTCGGTGTCCAGGTAGGAAAGATAGGTGGCGTAGAGTGCGCGCACGAAGGGATCACCGTAGTTGGCGAGCATGAGCGTCTGCCGGTGGGCGCGGAAGCCGCGGATCAGTTCGGCGAGGCCTCCCAGGGTGATCTGGTGATAGGGTAATTCCTCGGCAAAGCGGTATCCCGGGCGGGTGGGGGCGTCAATTTCGGCGAGGAAGGCACTCACCACTTCGTCAATGTAGGTCAATTCTAGCGCATATGCCGGGTCTGATATCTGGATGGGGAGATCGTGGATGATATTGTAGCAGAAGGTGGCGGTGACGGAGTTGTAATTGGGGCGACACCATTTGCCGAAGAGGTTTTTCAGACGGTAGACCACGCCCTCCGCCCCGGTTACCGCGCAATATCGCTCCAGCTCCTCTTCTGCCCCGCGCTTGCTGGCGCCATAGGGGTTATCAAGCACCGCCTGGATGGAGGAGGAGATAACCAGCTTCGGCGCGCGCCCGAAGGCAATCAGCTTCGCGCAGATATCGCCGGTGAAGCCGGCATTGCCGGTGTGGAACTCCTCCAGTTGCTGGGGTCGATTCACCCCGGCCAGGTGGAAGATGAGATCAGCCGCGCCCAGCATAGTGTCCAACTCAGCGGCGGAATTCTCGATATCAAACGAGAGAATCTCGACATCTGGGCGTGATTTAAGCATTGCGCACAGGTTTTTGCCAACGAAGCCGTTTGCGCCGGTTACTAGTATTTTCATGTTTACTCCAGTTTATTAAGTCACTAGTCGCTAGTCGCTAGTCATGGTTTTTTGTAACCACGAAGACACGAAGAGAGAAATTTGGTTCCAAGTTCCAAGTTCCAAGTTCCAGGGGTGACCTAACCCCCGGCCTCTTTCCTGCGAGGGAAGGGGGGCCGGGGGGGGTAGGTAGACCTACGTTCCCAGGGTTGATTACACCTTTTCCATTTCCATTCCGATAAAGATTATACGCTATTTGCTCGTTCTCATGGGCGGGCCGCCCATGCTACGGGCAGGCGAGACGCCTGCGCTCCCAGGGGGGATTCACACTTCTACTTTTTCCCCACGCAGGGCTTGTTGGACGCAGTCCAGTTTCAATAATAGTTCGCACATGCCGTCCACGTCACGCAGGTTGACGTTGTGGGAGTTATAATCCACTTGCTCGGCGACTTCGTGGCGGCCTTCGCTGAAGAACTGGGCGTAGTTGAGGTCACGGTTATCGGCGGCGACGCGGAAGTAGTCGTCCATGTCCTCGGCCACCACCATCTCTTCGCGGGTCAGCAGCGTTTCATAGAGCTTCTCGCCATGGCGGGTGCCGATTATTTCGATGGGAGTAGTGGATTTCATCAGTTTGTTTAGCGCCAGCGCCAGGGTCTCAATGGTGCAACTCGGGGCCTTCTGCACGAAAGTATCGCCGGGATTGCCATGCTGGAAGGCGTAGAGTACCAGGTCGACAGCGTCCTCGATGGTCATCATAAAGCGCGTCATGGCTGGTTCGGTCAAGGTCAACGGTTTGCCGTCCTGAATCTGCTTGAGAAAGAGGGGGATTACTGAGCCGCGGCTGGCCATCACATTGCCATAGCGGGTGATGCAAATCACCGGGTGTTTGCCCGCCACGCGCGACTTGGCAACAGCCAGCTTCTCCATCATCGCCTTGCTGATGCCCATGGCGTTGATGGGGTAGACGGCCTTGTCGGTACTGAGGACGATGAGGCGTTGCACGCCACTTTGGATGGCGGCATTGAGCACATTCTCCGTCCCCAGGGCATTGGTGCGCAGTGCCTCCAGCGGGAAGAACTCGCAGGAGGGTACCTGCTTCAGTGCAGCGGCATGAAAGACGAAGTCGACCCCGGACATCGCATCGCGCAGCGAGCTTTCGTTACGTACGTCGCCGATGTAAAACTTCAGCTTCGGGTTGGCATAAACCTTACGCATATCGTCCTGCTTCTTCTCATCACGAGAAAAAACGCGAATCTCCCCGATACCCGTCTCCAGAAAGCGGCGCAAAACCGCATTGCCGAAGGTGCCGGTGCCGCCGGTGATAAGTAGAGTTTTATTTTTGAACATGGTTATTACCTTTATTTAGAAAATGAGTTTTTATACCACTCCACAGTCCGCCGCAGCCCCGCAGGGAAGTCTACCTCTACTTCGTATTCGAGTAGTTCCCGGGCCAAGTCAATATCAGCCAGTGAGTGAAGGACATCGCCGGTGCGCCGTGGTTGGAACATCGGTTTAACATCTGTATTCAGCGCGGCATTGATGCCAGCGAGCAGGTCGAGCAGGGTGTACGAGCCGCCGCAGGCCACGTTCATCACTTTGCCGGCTACCGGGTTAGTGGTGGTGGCAGCTAGTACGTTGGCGCGCACGTTGTTGCGCACAAAGGTGAAGTCGCGGGATTGGGTGCCGTCACCATAAATCTCCGGCTGGCGACCTTCCAATACTGCGGAGATGAACTTGGGGATTACGGCACTGTACTGGCTGGTGGGATCCTGGCGTGGGCCGAAGACATTGAAGTAACGTAACCCCACCGTCTCCAGGCCCATACTGGCGGTGTAGGCACTGCAGAAGTACTCCCCGGCCAGCTTGGCGGCGGCGTAGGGCGAGAGCGGGCGGGGAAGCAAGGTCTCCACTTTTGCGGGTACAGTTTGGTTCCCATAGGCGGAAGAGGAGGCGGCATAGACCAGACGCCGGACCTTCGCCTTGGCCGCGGCATCGAGCAATGTCACTGTTCCAATGACATTATTATAGGTGGTGCGGACAGGCTCAGCAATGGAGCGTGGTACCGAGGGGATGGCCGCCTGGTGCAGGACGTAGTCGATGTCAGCACAGGCGCGTGCACAGACTTCGGCATCGCACAGATCGCCCTCGATGAAGTCTAGCTGCTCCAGGTAAGGGGCAATATTGTGGCGTTTCCCAGTGGAGAGGTTGTCAACCACACGCACGGTTTCACCCTGCTCAAGCAGATACTCCACAATATTCGAGCCAATGAATCCGGCACCGCCGGTGACGAGATAGTTAGCCATTGTTATAGACTCCAGTATGAAACGCTGGCGGGCAATGTTGCCCGATCAAATACTGATTTTACATCGATCATGATACCGCCGGGTTTTAACCTGCTAATGATATCATTTTTATCATAGTGATGGTGAGGCACGGCAAAAATGACCATGTCCAAGTCGGCCATATTTTCTTCGGTAGATAGCTGCAGCTTATACTCATGGTGGAACTCTTCCGCGTCTACCATGGGGTCGTGCAACATCGGTGTGATGCCATATGCTTGTAATTCAAAGACGATATCGGGGACGCGACTATTGCGAATGTCAGGGACATCTTCCTTAAAGGTGACGCCGAACACCCCAACGCGGGCATTCTTCAAGTGTACCCCGGATTTAGCCAGAAATTGAACGGCTTTGCGGGCAACGAAAGCGCCCATGCCGTCATTGATCCGCCGTCCAGCGAGGATAACTTCTGGCTGATAGCCCAGTTCTTCCGCTCGGGTGGTCAGATAATAGGGATCTACACCTATGCAATGTCCACCCACCAGGCCGGGAGTGAAGTTGAGGAAGTTCCATTTGGTGCCAGCAGCGGCCAATACATCCTTCGTCGAGATACCCATTAGATCAAAGATACGCGAAAGCTCATTCATCAGGGCGATGTTCAGGTCGCGTTGGGTATTTTCAATAACCTTCGCCGCTTCAGCGACCATGATAGATGAGGCACGATGCACGCCGGCGTCAATAATGGCCCCATATGTAGTTGCTACGCGATCAAGTGTCGCAGCATCTTCGCCGGATACTACTTTGACAATGCGCTGGAGGGTGTGCTCTTTATCACCGGGATTGATTCTTTCCGGTGAGTAACCAAGCTTAAAGTCCACCCCTTGTTTCAGCCCAGAAACGCTCTCCAATATTGGCCCACAGATATCCTCCGTCACGCCGGGATAGACCGTTGATTCATAGACCACGACAGCGCCAGGCTGGATGACACGCCCGACAAACTCCGAAGCCTTGCGCACGGGGGTGAGGTCAGGGCGATTTGCTTTATCAATAGGGGTGGGCACGGCGATAACAAAGAAAGTCGCCTCACGAAGAAGTTCAGCATCAGCGGTGAAGACAATCGAAGAGGATAATTCAGCGGCAGTACTTTCGCCGGTCCGATCATATCCCTTAGATAACTCGTCGATACGCCGGGTGTTGATATCAAACCCGATGGTACCAGGGAATTTCTCGGCAAAGGCCAAGGCAACCGGAAGCCCGACATAACCGAGACCTATTACAGCTATTTTCTCTTTCATTTTACCCCCTAAATTGAATCAGTGATTTCAAATGTCCTAGTGGCGATTTATGCCTCTTAATATATGTCAGTTGCACAAGTACCCTGGAGCATCTATTTTAGCGCCTACCCCCAACGCCCAGCCGTGAACGACTGGGCTAGTGGCTCCGCCGATCACCCTTCGGGTGGGTACACTTTTCCCCATTCGACACGCCCGAAGAACTTTCAGCCTGGTCGTTCACGGCC